>JBILRU010000014.1:0-26337 GCA_044372485.1 Crocinitomicaceae bacterium | reverse complement strand
AGTTTGTATTTAGCACCACAAAAAGTCCTGTTTTTAATGGTTTTGCTTTGGAAGGTGATGTTGGTGTACAAGTAGTGAATGTAGCGATGCGTGGTTCCTCTGGGCATGCCATAAGCGCAGGAGATGCCGCATTGTTTCGAAAAATGCACAATGAATTAAATACCGAATTAGTCATCCTTCAATTTGGCGGGAATTCCGTTCATGCGTTCAGAGATAGTAGTTCTGTGCGCTACTATATGCGCAGTTTCAAAAGTCAACTTCAATACATTCAAAAAATTCGCCCGAGTGCCGCCATTTTAGTGATTGGTCCAAGTGACATGTCGCACATGGTCAATGGTGTTTTCGAAACCTACCCGTACCTCCCTTATTGCGTAAACCAAATGAAAAAAACCTGTGATGAATCCGGGGCTGTCTTTTGGGATTTATACGCCGCCATGGGTGGAAGGAATTCTATGCCTTCATGGGTCAGTCAAGGTTTAGCCGGCAGGGATTATATTCACTTTACACCGAGGGGGGCAAGTTATGCTTCTCAGTTGTTCTATGACGCATTCATTGCAGAATATGCAAAATGGCTGGAAGGACAAACTGGAATCAAGAAAGAAACGGCAGAATGAGATGCTGCTTGATGTTCCTTTTACTTTGTTCAAATTCACTTTTCTCACAAATCGTGGATCTGAGGTCAATCGATTATACGCTCATTCCAAGCGATGATACGCTAATTTCAAAAAAGTATGCGTTCATCAATAGTGATTGCAATAGCTTCCAGTTTTTTTCCGATGAAAGTCCAAATTGGACTTATTTGCACGAGCAAATGACTCAAATGATTGCCCAAAAGGACCGCAAACTGAATTTTTACCATATTGGCGGATCTCATATTCAAGCTGATATATACACACATGATTTCCGCACCTTTTTACAATCGAATTGGCCTGGACTAAATGGTGAACGGGGACTGGTGTTTCCATTTGGACTAGCAAAGACGAACAATCCTTCTAATTATCATTTTTCCTCTCCCAATGTTTGGAAATCATATCGAAGTGTAAACGACCATCCAGATGATTTAGATTATGGATTAACAGGGGCAACGATTCGTTGTGCTGATTCGATTATAACCATCAACTTCAAGCACATGCGAACGATGGTCAAACCACCATTCAACAAATTGCGCATTTACCACAACACAGGAGAATTTACATACGATTTGAACTTTGGTGGTCAAGAACTGCTGGTGAGTGAAACGTTTCACCATGACGAGCTTGGATATTCTGAAATCACATTTACCGATTATATCGATTCCTTGGATTTACAGTTCGTGAAGAATAGTGAGTCAACATCAATTCTTGAAATTTATGGCTTTGAGTTGTTGAACGAACTGCCTGGAATTACGTACAACGCCATTGGCATCAATGGTGCTGGACTTTATACCTATTTAGGTAATGAACATTTCTTGAGGGATTTGAAAATACATCCTCCGGATTTATTTGTTTTTTCCGTTGGAACAAACGATGCCTATACTTCTTATGGAAATTTTCGGCCGGAAGTCTACAAGAACAATTTAGAATCATTGATGAACATCATTCTTTCCGTGAATCCAAAATGTGCTTTGTTGTTGACCGTTCCAAATGACAATCAATTTCATGGAGCACCGAATAAAAACACGGAACGACAACGCGAAGTGATTTTTCAATTGGCACAAGAATACCAAATGGCCGTTTGGGATTTTTATGGTGTTATGGGAGAACTCGGATCATCACTGACTTGGAGAAGAAACGCATTGATGCAAGGAGACTTTGTGCATTTCACATCGGATGGATATCATTTAAAAGGAAAATTATTAATTGATGCTTTTTTGAAATACTTAGCAGCATTTGACGAACTTATTAGCCATTAAATTATGGAGAGAATATACCAGCTTTTTTCATTCAACGTTGAGGAACCACTCATCTTTACACAGCTAGACTTTTGGTTGTTTTTCATTTTGGTAATGGTTGTTTTCTCAGCGATTCACAAACACTTTTTGGTGAGAAGCATCTTCTTGACAGTCATCAGTTTATTCTTTTATTTTAAGACCTCAGGCTTATTTGTACTGCTTTTAGGTTTGACCCTCGTTATCAATTATTTGTTTGGTTCATTGGTCGAAAAAACGGATAAAGATCGGTCTAAAAAGTGGTTGATTGCTAGTTCCGTCATATTCAATTTACTCTTACTTGGCTACTTTAAATACGCCTATTTCTTTACCGATTCCTTCAACCAGTTATTTCAAACGAAGTATGAAATTGTTAATCAATTCGCTTTGTGGGGGAATGGTTTTTTTGGTGAAGGAACCTTTGTGGACAAAATATTGATTCCTGTTGGCGTTTCCTTTTTCACCTTTCACAACATTAGTTACGTCGTCGATATTTACCGCAAAGAAATCAAAGTCAGCAGTTTTTTCGACTACACCTTTTACGTTACCTATTTCCCACATTTAGTCGCTGGACCGATTGTTCGTGCACGTGATTTTATTCCGCAGATTAATCAACCCTTTACCTTAAACAAACAAGATTTTAGTTGGTCCTTGGTGCAAATAACAAAAGGATTATTCAAGAAAATCGTTTTGGCCGATTACATCGCCGTTCATTTCATTGATAAAATTGCCGATTCTCCGGAAGCCTATCCGGGTTTTGTGAGTGTGTTGGCTATGTGGGCATATTCCCTGCAGATTTACGGGGATTTTTCCGGATACACAGATATTGCTATTGGAATTTCACGCTTGATGGGATTCACCTTACTAGAAAACTTTCATTCGCCCTACAAAGCAGTTTCCGTTGCCGACTTCTGGCGTAGATGGCATAAATCACTTGGTTCTTGGTTACGCGATTACTTATACATTCCTTTAGGAGGAAATCGTTCTGGAGGAATCGGAACGTACATTGCATCGACTATTATTTTTGTGTTTTTAATCTTTATCACCCAATGGTACGAATTGATTTACGTCTACCTCGGACTCATGATCCTGTATTTCATGTGTTGGCATTTATTTCCGAAAGTCAAAAATTACTTAAACCGAGATTTGAACTTATTGATTACGATGGTCGTTGGTGGACTCTGGCATGGCGCGAGTGAGAACTTTATCATTTGGGGAAGTATGAATGGACTTGCGCTCATCTTTTTTCAGTATTGGAAGAAAATTAGTCCTTATGAAAATAGTACCGCCTGGGGAATTAGAGCCTGGCGAATTTTCCTGACGTTTAACTTCATTACGTTCACGCGAATTTGGTTCCGCTTAGACGAAGCAGATGAACCCATTAAGATGTTGAATCATATTTGGATTCATTTTGATTTCACATGGGATATTTTTGTGAAAGTACTCGAAACCTATCAAGCTGTATTTTGGCTAATCTTAACTGGATTCGTTTTGCATTGGCTGCCACAATCTTGGAAAGAAAAGGGAACAGAAGCATTTGCACGTATTCCTTTCATTTTTCAAGCCCTTTGCATTGCCTTTAGTGTTTTCTTGATGTATCAAGCCATCTCAGATACTTTTAAGCCATTTGTATATTTTCAGTTTTAATCACGCTTTTAATTTTAGAATAATATCGATATAACGGATTAAGCATGGACGAAAGAAACTTTTATTTTAGCGGAATAAAAATAAACATGTTTATTTTGAAAAAACACATAAATATTAACATCAAAGTAGAATGCAAACTAAGATTTTGTTAAAGTCATGTCAGAAATAAAATGGCAATGACTGATCGCAATTTCTTCCAATGTGTTCTTTGAGAACGAATGATCCAAGTTAATTGATTTTAATTCATCTACGTTGCCTTCTCTTAATGTTAATTCCGTAATTGGAATATTTAATTCTTCAAATATATCTTTATAGTCGTAGATTCTAATTCTACTCTGAGGTTGGATTGAATTATCTATCCAATTCCATTGTCGATCAGAAAACTGCAGGAAATTATAGATGTTAATTGATTTATCAAAGTGAGCAAAATGATCAGACATATCTATAAAGTGTGACATTACACCTTTCTGTTTTTTAACGATCCTTCTAAACTCTTTCAGTATGGGGATTAATATTACTGGATATATGTGTTCAAAAGTGTTATTTGAATTAATCAAATCAATCGAATCATCAGGCAGGGAAAGCTTTCTTGCATCTTCAATAAGGTAAGTTATTCTTAGAAGTTGCAACATTTGGGATAAATCATAGTTTTCTAAATCTGATAGAATTAACTTAATTACATTAAATCGTTCAGGTTGAAAGATAAAAAAGTCATTTATTTTACCCCCATCAACTAACTCCACAAACTTTCTTAACGTTGTCGCCAATCGTTCCTTCGAAGTCAACATTTTAATGTCTACAGAATAAATCGTTTCTGAACCTAGTAAAAAAAAGCTAATTGGAACGACAGGATACCATCCGGTTCCGATTTCTAAACACGAATTTGGAAATGTGTTGCCTGATATTTTTTGATAGTGATGAATGTGTTTTTTTGCATGATTAAGTCTATCTAAGAAATACTCATCGTTCAAATTTTCGCCTTTGGTCACATACTTTTGAAAGAGATAATTTATCTTTTGACCAAAAGGTAAGTAAGAGATTATTTTTTGAACTATAGCTTTCTGTTTCCACTTTTTCATATATAACTAATATCCAGACTATGTTTACATTTATTGCATACCATTTTAACGTCGGACCTCGCTAAAATTTTATGTTGGAAAAGACCTAAAAAAAAATTGTTTTTAGTTAAAAGTCTAATCCTTTTAAGTTAGAACGAATATAGCATTTTTAAGCAAGTTTAGCTCAATGACCGCTATTTTCTTTCATATTACTTTCCAAAATTTAGTAAGGACACATCCATAAAATTTAACATTTCAGATAAATTTTTTCAGTGAGTTTTGTGAGGAGAAATGTCAACCTAGTATTTACATTATGTTAATGGTAATTTGAAGGTAATTCAACTGTAACTTTGAAAATGTAGTAAAAAACCAATGAACATATAAAGGTGCATTACCGGTGTTTTTTGATCAAATTGAATGCAGAAAAAGCTAATTTAAGTCAATAAAATCAATCGAAATTAATTTAGTTGGTCAATTACTTGACAAACGGGGTCTCGATGTCGTATCTTTG
The DNA here is from genome assembly GCA_044372485.1 of Crocinitomicaceae bacterium. GTDB lineage: Bacteria > Bacteroidota > Bacteroidia > Flavobacteriales_D > Crocinitomicaceae > UBA952. The sequence goes on along the minus strand of JBILRU010000014.1, from coordinate 21,215 downwards.
CCCCCTACATTGAAGAATGTAGGTAAATATTGAGCTTATGAGCAAAATGAAATTATCGGAGTTCGACTTCGATCTTCCAGAAGAGTTAGTCGCAAATTATCCAAGTGAAAACCGTGATGAATCACGTTTGATGGTCATTCACCGTGAAACTGGACAAATCGAACACAAATTGTTTAAAGACGTGTTGGATTATTTCTCAGAAGGCGATGTGATGATTATGAATAACACACGCGTTTTTCCTGCTAGAATGTATGGGAATAAAGAAAAAACGGGAGCTAAAATTGAAGTATTCTTGTTGCGTGAGTTAAATCGTGAAAGTTTGTTGTGGGATGTATTAGTTGACCCAGCGCGTAAAATCCGAATCGGAAATAAACTATACTTCGGTGAAGATGATTCATTGGTTGCTGAGGTAATTGATAATACTACATCACGCGGACGCACACTGCGATTTTTGTTTGATGGTCCATATGAAGACTTTAAGGCGAAAATTACTGAATTAGGTGAGACACCACTTCCGAAATACATTAAAAGAGATGTGGAGCCAGAGGATGAAGAACGTTACCAAACGATTTTCGCGAAAGTAGAAGGAGCTGTTGCAGCACCAACTGCTGGACTACACTTTTCTCGTCAATTATTAAAAAGACTTGAATTAAAAGGAATCGACTTTGCAGAAGTGACATTGCACGTTGGATTAGGTACCTTCCGTTCCGTTGAAGTGGAAGATTTAACCAAACACAAAATGGATTCTGAGCAAGTCATTATTTCGCAAGAGGCTTCTGATATGGTCAATAACGCAAAACTCGCTAAAAAACGTGTGTGCGCTATTGGCACGACTGCCATGAGATCAATCGAATCATCCGTTTCTACTGATGGGTTTTTAAAACCATTCGATGGATGGACAAACAAGTTTATCTTCCCTCCTTATGAATTTAGTATCGCCGATTGCTTAATAACGAACTTCCACACACCGCTTTCTACGCTATTAATGATGATTTCTGCTTTTGCAGGACATGATCTAATGTTGAAAGCATACCAAGAAGCAATCAAAGAAAAATACCGTTTTTACTCATATGGCGATGCCATGTTGATTTTGTAAAATCGAGCAAATGAGCATCAATAAAAAAAGAGAAGGCAAGCCTTCTCTTTTTTTATGCTTTGTATTTTAAGAATTAATCGGCTAAGATTAAAATGTAATTGTTCTTTTTGCCTTTGCCTAATAAGACATATTTGTTGTTAATTAGCTGAGCTGTTCCAACAATAAACTGTTCGTCAACCTTTTCCTTATTGACCGAAATTGCATTTGCTTTTAACTCGCGGCGTGCATCACCATTAGAAGATAAGAATCCAGTTTTTGCTGCCATCGCATCGATAATACTGATCCCGTCACCAAATTCAGTACGCGTAATGGTCGCTTGTGGAACACCTTCGAAAATGCTAAAGAAATCTTGTTCAGATAATACTTTTAGATCCTCCGAAGTCGATTTTCCAAACAGAATATTACTCGCACTAATCGCAGTTTGCAATGCCTCCGCACTGTGAACACGCACGGTAATGTCTTCTGCTAAGGCTTTTTGAAGTGCCCGTAAATGTGGTGCTTCAGCGTGTTCTTTTTCCAATGTTTCGATTTCTTCTCTCGTTTTCAAGGTGAAAATCCGAATGAAATTCGCAGCGTCTTCGTCCGCAGCGTTTAACCAATATTGGTAGAATTGGTAAGGAGATGTTTTCAGTGGATCTAGCCACACATTGCCGCCTTCCGTTTTTCCAAACTTCGTTCCATCCGCTTTTTTAATAAGTGGTGTGGTCACTGCATAGGCCTCGCCTCCACCTTTGCGGCGAATTAATTCTGTACCCGTCACAATATTTCCCCATTGATCAGAACCGCCGAGTTGAACGATGCATCCTTTGTGTTGATTCAAATAGTAGAAATCAAATCCTTGTACAAGCTGATATGAAAACTCTGTGAAAGACATTCCTGTTTCCAATCGGGATTTTACCGAATCCTTTGCCAACATGTAATTCACTGAAATGTGTTTTCCCACATCGCGGATAAACTCCAAAAAGCTCATATTTCGAAACCAATCGATGTTATTGACCATCTCTGCTCCGTTTTCGCCTTCAAAGGACAAGAATTTTTCCAATTGCGCTTTTACACACGCTACGTTATGTTGCAATGTCGCATCATCCAATAAATTTCGTTCCTGTGATTTGCCAGATGGATCTCCCACCATCCCAGTTGCGCCTCCTACCAATGCAAAAGGTTTGTGTCCAGCTTTTTGAAAATGGACCAAGGTCATGATTTGAACCAAGCTTCCAATATGTAAAGAATCAGCTGTTGGATCAAATCCAATATAGCCTGACGAACTTTTCTTCATTAACGCTTCTTCTGTACCTGGCATGATATCGTGTATCATCCCCCTCCACTGTAATTCTTCGATAAAATTCGTTGGCATCTTATTTTGTTAATTCTTTAAATACTTCTTCTAAGGATTTCTGCTCAATATTCAATGTGAGGATTAACCAGTTTTGAGTTTGTGCATGTTGAGCAACCGATTTCCTTAAATCCTCTGGCGCGATTGATTCGATTAACCAACCTTTTTCTAGCGCTTCCACTTTACTTACATTAGGAATTTTCGACAACTGTGCTTTTGTTACAGCAGAATCAAACTCCACATAAACCGTTTGGTGTTCTAATTCCTGTTGCAATGTTTTCGCTTTATCATCTGCCACAATTTGTCCTTTTGATAGAATGATGACACGGTCACAAATCGCTTCTACTTCTTGCATAATGTGCGTCGAAAGCAATACCGTTTTTTGTTTTCCGATTTGACGGATCAACTCACGGATTTCCACCAACTGATTGGGATCTAATCCGGTAGTCGGCTCATCGAGGATCAGTACCTCTGGATCGTGAATAATGGCTTGTGCTAATCCAACACGTTGACGATACCCTTTGGATAAAGCACCTATTTTTTTATTTTGTTCGACATCAAGTCCGACCGCATGTACCATTTCTGCCACCCGTGCTTTTAGGTTTTTTACCTTGTAAATACGTCCAACAAATTCGAGGTATTCACGGACATACATGTCCACATAAAGTGGATTGTTCTCCGGTAAATACCCAATCATTTGACGGGTTTTCAGTTCATCTACATCGACTTTAATTCCACCAATGTAAACTTCTCCTGAACTTGCCGGAATGTATCCCGTCATGATTTTCATGGTGGTAGATTTTCCAGCTCCATTTGGACCTAAAAAAGCTACAATCTCACCTTTGTTGACGGAGAAACTTACATCCCGCACTGCGGCTTGTTCTCCGTAATATTTAAACAGGTTTTTTACTTCTATTGACATCGCAAAGCGAAGTTAATAAAAATCAAGGACGTATCTACTTACTTGTGATTTTCCTTGAAAATACAGCGTAGAAAAACGCAAACATGGTAATGCCCATTTGCGACTCGAGCGTGTCTTCAAAGAGAAAAGTTACTAGGGCAATCAGACCAAAGAGAAATCCAACCCATTGCTGCCATTTCCATTGTTGGATGATGAATTTAAGTTGAAAATAAAGGAAATACAAAAAGCCTGAAATCCCAAACGTTAAATAGAAGGTTAAATAAGAATTGTGCGCGCGCAGACGACGCTCAGTTGTCAGTGGTGAATGTCGTTTGTTATACATTTCTTGCATCGCGTCGTCAATATCACCGGTTCCAACACCAAATAACCAATTGTTTTCAATGATTGCCCAAGCATTTTTCCAATATTCTATACGCTCCAAAATGGAATGTCCAGATGGATTCGTAGCATGGTGAAGTTGGTAACGAATGTCTAATAATCTCGCTTGAATTCCACCGTATGTTTCATGAACATCTGCAAATCCTGTTTCAATGAATTGAATGTCCTTATCCGTTAATTTTTGAACTCCTTCTGCATTAGCACAAAGTCCTTTGGAGGATAAATACCGTTCTAGCGTAGAAGCAACCGGTTGTTTGCGCTTGTCTAAGCTATCGTAATTCAAGGAAGAACGCAGATTCCAAGTAGACTTGATTTCACCGTATTTTTCTAGACAGGGAATTGGGTAAATGACTGGTTGAGATAGATAGTAGATTAAGGCTGCAGAACCCAGAATGAACACAATGAGACTAGTAATAAGGAAGATGAATTGTCGGCGTTGCCAAAGAACAAATAAGAGTAATCCACCCAAAACAATCATTACGGCAATAACTCCTGACAAAACCTGGCTATAAAAGGTGTAAATCCCAAAGAAAAGAGCAATAGCGATGAATCCATTACGGTACTTTGCGACATGATACATTCGTTCGAAACAAAACGCTAATCCAATTCCGATGAGGATTCCATAACGGATATGTGAACCAAATAATGACATATCTCGGATGTCGATTAAGTTCAGTTTTTCGGCAAAAAAGTGATAGGCAATTAAATTGATACTAGCAGTAATCACCAAGGTCAAAATAAAGAAGTGGATGAGTTTTGTCCAACGTTTTGGGCTTGGGATTGGATGTGCGCCAATGATGATTGGAATCAACAATAAGGATGTTTTTTTACGGATATCATCCATTCCGTAATCAAGGTTACTCGTCCAGAACAATCCTAAAAGGTGTAATCCATAGAAAGCAAGAATGAACAGAATCAGTGGATTCTCTCGAAGTCGTTGATAATACGATTTGAAATTTCCTTCGAGCAAAAGGTTCAATACGCCCAATAGGAGTCCCATGGACATTAAAAACTTGCTGCAAACAACTCCTATTACAAACAAGGAAAGCACAAAAAAATGTACTCGGTGGTGAATTTGGGGTCCGAAATAGCGTTTCAACATAAGGGTCTAACGCTTATTTTTTCAAAATAGTGTTGTACTCTGTTGAATTCGTCAAAACTTCTACTGCACGTTGAACAACGATGTCATTTTTGAGGGATGCAACTGTTCTTCCTTTCTGAAAGTAATACCTGGAGATGATTTCATTTTCCAACATTTCCGAAATTTCAGCCTTAAATTTCTGTAAGTCTCTTTCTTTTGAAGGAGTTACTTTCGAAATCATGTCATCGTAATCTCCTTTAATTTCTTCGAAATACCCTTCCTTTTCAGCCGTTTCCTTCATTTTTTTCAAAGATTCCTCGGAAGCTGTGGTGTACTTGAATTCCTGAGTCAACACATATTTTTGAAAATCAAGGTATTCTTCATCTGAAAATTTAAAGTCCTCTGCTTTGGCAATTGATGGGTGTGCTACAACGTAATCAGTAGCATAATTAAATACACAGTTACTGGTGATGAGTACCGCAGTTAAACGACTCAAATCTGGACTTTCAACTTTTAAGTCTGGTTCAATCCCTCGTCCGTCAATAACTTTTCGTCCGTTTTTTGTGAGAAATGACTTTAATAATGAATCTGGTATTTCTTTTGCTTTAGCATTATTTTCTTTGTCATAATACTCCAATCGTTGCACACAGCGACCGGAAGGGGTGTAATATTTAGCAATCGTAATTTTAATTTTGGATCCATATTTTAAATCATAAGTTCTTTGAACCAAGCCTTTTCCATAGCTAGTTTCACCGATGATTACTGCGCGATCTAAATCTTGCAGTGACCCAGAAACAATTTCACTTGCCGACGCGGAACCACCATCAACAAGAACGGCAAGCGGCATTTCTTGTACAAATGGTTCTTCCAACGTGGTGTAAACACGATTTTCTTCTTTGACGCGTCCTTTTGTGGTTACTACTACTTGATTCTTTGGAACGAAGAAATTAACAATCTTCACCGCTTCGATGAGCAGTCCACCACCGTTTCCTCTCAAATCTAACACCAACTGTTTTGCGCCATCAGCCTGTAATTTCTCAATCGCCTTTTTCACATCTGCAGAAGCCGTTTGAGTGAAACTATTCAATTTCACATAGCCAACATCGCCTTTCAATATGCCAAAATAAGGCACGTCTGGAATCTTGATTTCATCGCGTGCGATGGTGATTTTCTTCTTTCCTTCGCCTTTGCGTTCAATCTCCACTTCGATACTTGTTCCTTTTGGTCCTTTCAATGCATCCGAAACCTCATCAGTCGTTTTCTTTGACATGTTTTTTCCATCTACGGTCAAGATTTTGTCTCCTGCTTTAATACCACTTTTTGCTGCAGGACAGTCCTCGTATGGCTCGGCAATAAACGTGTAATCTCCCATTTGGCGAATTAAGGCGCCGATTCCGCCATATTGACCCGTCGTTAATAAGCGGTAATCCTCGATATTGGATTCATGATAGTAAACGGTGTATGGGTCCAGTTCTTTGAGCATCGCATCAATGGCCGTCTTCGATAATTTTCCGTTTTGTGGTTCATCAACAAAATATAAATCAAGGTTCTCGTAAATTTGATCCATGATTTCCAAACTTTTCAAGGTTTCGAATCCGTTGGACTGTGTCCAGGAAGTTTGGAAGGTAAAGCATGTTAACGTGATCCAAATGATCACATGAAATTTATTTTTCATCTTTTATTTCGCTTATTAGTTTGGTGATAGCCCCTAACAATTTTTGTTCCAATTCAACATAGGGAATTCGTTCATTCAATTGATAGATGAGCGCAAAATTGATTTTTTTATGACAGAAAGTCAAGTGATTTTCTAAAACGGCTTTATTTTGACGCAAAATTTCTCGAAAACAACGTTTGACATAATTTCGATCATGGGCATGTTTCATTCTTTTTTTCGGTACCGAAAAAACCACTTGAAAAGAATGCTCCATCTCTTCTTCCGTTTCTTGAAACATGACGGTTATAGGATACGCTTTCAATCTCTTCCCTTCGGAAAACAAACGATCTATCCGTTTGACACTGCATAATTTATACGCTTTTCCTAAAGAATATTCCATTACATTCAATTAGTGTTCGATAGGAGATTCAGAATCAAACAATTCGACGATTTCGTAACGGAAATCAGTTAATTTTTTCAAGCTTGCAGCATCTTCATACGAACCCTTGAAATCCATTACGAAGCTCGCATACAATGCTTTCATGGTACTCAATCTTGGATGTATTTCCATTTTTTTATATACGCTTCCAGCCAAGAATCCCGGTTTTTCACCCAGTATTAACTTGGTTAATGAATGAATGATTTCATTCGAAAGTTCAATTAATTCTTTTTCGTCAAAGTGTGGCATTATTCGGAGATTTTATTGTCATCGATTTCTTCGAAATCATCAAAAGAGTCGTCGTTCGATTCTTTTTTTGTGCTAAATCCAGTTCGCACATTCACCATCGGTTTCCCTGAAATGATGTAATTCAAGGCGTTCAACATTTTGAAGAATAATCCGATAAGGAAAAAGAATCCAACTGCCTTAAACACAAATCCGATGAGCACCGTATTCTCGATATCCACGATGCTTCGCTGAAACCACGTGGAAATGATGTTTTCCGAAATCTGAGGGTAAAAAACAAGTCCTGCAAAGGCAAAGGCACTGACTATAATTAAGGCCAATTCCCATTGACGGTTAAAAGGCACTTCTTGCATTCCTTGCATGAAATTTGTCATCATTTGAATGCGCTGTTCTTTTTGTTGCAATTTCCCTAAGAAGTATACCATCAAAATAATGAAACTTGGAACAAGGTTCACATAATTGACTTGAAAAATACTTTCATCCGGTTGTTCTAAACAAAAGAGAAAGGTGACATTTACCAGAAATAAGTACTTGACAGTTTTAATCAAATAAATTTCCCCAAGTGTACGCTTGCGCCCACCAATTAGTAATTTGAGCGCCAGTTCAATGAAAAACCATAGGAATCCATAAATAGCAAAGAGTACACCGAGTCGAAAAATAAGGTTAATGAGATCCAAAATTGATGTTTTACACGAAGTTAGGAAATAGTTTCACGTGTCCGACGGACAACCGATACAGATAGGTCAATTTTAGTTCAAACATTTACAGGGTGGGTCCAGTAAGATTTTCACGTTTGGGAGTTTTCGCTTGAGGACATCTGCGAAATTTGTTCCATACATTACTCCTTCAATGTTTAAGGTTTTCAGTTCAACCAAACTAAAAATTCCTGTCCCAAAATCCTCAATGATGTTATCGTAAAAATCGATTACTTGAAGATGCTGACAATTTGCTATTTGATTTGGGATAGACGCAATTCGATTTCTTGAGGCATTTAACTTTTGCAAGTTGGGTAATTGGCAAATTACCAGTGGTAAAACGGTTAACTTGTTTTTACTGATGTTCAGTTCCGTGAGTTGCACTAAAGTCGCCAGCTCCATTGGTAATTGTGACAATTGATTTTTCTCTAGATTCAAGTAGGTCAAATTAGAAAAATTCCATAGTTCCTTGGGCAAGGAGTCTAATTTATATTTCTCAAATGAAATCGCATGAATCGTATCCGGATTAGCACCACTTAGCTCATTCCAAAGGTAAACTTTCCCGTGGTCAATTTGAGCATAGTTAAGAAAACTGAGCAGTAGAAAAATAAGCGCGAATCGTTGCTTCATCTGAGGTAAGTTGAGCTTTCAAAGCTTCTAAGTTAGGGAATTTATGTTCAGTACGGACATATTGGAGAATACGAATTTGACAGCTCTTGTCATATATTTCATCCTGAAAATCAAATAAATGAACTTCGATTTTACGCTCTATCTTTTCTTCCTGAATGGTTGGACGCCAACCAATGTTCATCATTCCTTGATATGATTCACCTGCGATATCCATTTCCACAGCATAAACACCCGTTGCAGGAATGATTTTCTGTTGGTCGTCAATGTGGATATTTGCCGTTGGAAATCCTATTTTTCTTCCGTTTTGTATTCCTTTTACGATTGTTCCCGTCAGTTCAAAAGGCGCCCCTAAATACGAATTGGCTACCACCATATTTCCGCTCAAAACAGCTGTTCTAATTTTTGAAGAGGAAATGTAAGCTTCGTCGATTTGCTCCGCTGGAATCTCTAATAATTCAAAACAACCTTTTTCTGCATAGCGCTTCAAAAAGTCTAGATTCCCTTCTCTCTTATGTCCAAATTGATGGTCGTAACCAATAATCACCATTTTTGCGTTTAATCCTTTGATCAAAATTTCCTCAACAAATCGCTCTGCAGAGAGATCAGCAAACTCCCTCGAGAAAGGATAAATGACCACATTTTGCAAACCAATGGATGCTAGTTTATCGAGTTTTTCAGTCTGAGTCTGCAATAAATGCAAATCTGCTTGTTCTGGAAATAGGACCATCCGAGGATGCGGATAAAAAGTCAATAAAACACTTTCTCCACCACATTTTTCTGCTTCGGATATGAGTGTTTTTAAAATTTCTTGATGACCAAGATGCACCCCATCAAACGTTCCGATCGTCACAACGGCGTTCTTAATGGGCATTTTTTCCGTAAGTCCTTCAAAAATTCGCATACTTCAATTGAGGCGCAAAGATAAGCAATTATCCGCCTATTGTCGCTTGCTGAAATCGTCGTATCTTAGCCACACTAAAATGAACTTATGAAATTGATCTTTTTGCGCTGCGCATTATTGTTTGTCTTTGTAGCGAAATCCCTGTTCTCTTTTGCTGAGGAAGGAATGCTTATTCCATCGCTGATTGCGGCATTTGAGTCCGACATGAAAGCGAAAGGCATGAAACTTTCCGCGGCGGATATTTACAGTGTTAATTCAACAAGTATCAAGGATGCCATCTTACAATTTGGTGGCGGATGTACAGCAGAGTTGGTTTCAAGTCAGGGACTATTGTTGACGAATCACCATTGTGGTTACGGACAAATTCAATCACATTCCTCACTCGATCATGATTACTTGAAAAATGGATTTTGGGCAAAAAACAAATCAGACGAATTAACGAATCCTGGTTTAACTGCGATGCGTATTGTGCGCATTGACGATGTAACGAAAGATGTTTTGATGGGAGCGAGTTCCAAAAGTGATCAAGCAGTGATTATGGCAAACATTAAGAAATTATGTGCTGCGGCAATCGTTGGAACGCATTACGAAGCTGAAATTAAAGCCTTCAATTACGGAAACGATTACTATTTAATGCTCAAAGAAGTTTTCTTGGATGTGCGTTTTGTGGGAACACCTCCAAACTCCATTGGAAAATTTGGTGGAGATACCGATAACTGGGTTTGGCCACGACATACCGGAGATTTCTCGGTGTTTCGTATTTATGCCGGAAAAGACAACAAACCAGCGGCATATTCCCCAGATAATGTTCCTTACACACCTTTGCATTATTTACCGATTTCTTTTCAAAACCGTCAAGAAGGCGACTTTACAATGGTATATGGATTCCCGGGTCAGACAGAGCAACACGTCGTTTCCTCGTACTTGAAATTCATTATTGAAAAGGAGCGTCCGGCACGCATTCACATGCGTGACCTTTCCTTAGCGGTGATTGATGAAGGAATGAAAAAATCAGATTTAACTCGTATTCAGTATTCAGCAAAACAAGCGAGTATTGCGAATGCATGGAAAAAATGGATTGGTCAAATTGAAGGATTAAAAAATCTGCAAGCCGTTCAATTAAAATTGGAAGAAGAAAAAGCCTACAAAGCAATGGCTTTGAGTAAGCCCGAATGGACGAAATACGCAGAGGTGGTCAATCAGTTGAACGCTTTGGTAGAAAAAGACCAGCAAATTGAATTCAAGTATGCAATGGGCGCAGAATATTTTTCTTACGGACCAGAATACTTCAAACTTGTGCGTGGAATGGAGGATTTAGTGACCAATTACGCGAAATATGCTGAGAATGGTGAGTTGGCGAAAGTCATTGAGAAAATGAAAGTATCGGCAGAAGGATTTTTCAAAAATTTCAACAGCGATGTCGATTTACACATTTTCACGGATCAAACAAAGGCCTACCTCGACTACACTGAACAATGGAAGGAAATCACCAAGGATGTGAAGTATTCTGTAGCCAATGAATGGTTTATCAATTATGTCAAAGGAATCGCAACAGATATTTATTCGCAATCCATTTTCACCAATCAGGAAAGATACATGGCATTTTTAGGTTCGTTCTCGGATAAATCCATTAAAAAATTGAACAAGGATCTTGGTTACACACATTTCTATCAGTATTTCCAATCCTTTAGAAATGAAACCGTTCCTGCTTATCGTAGCTTCCAAACAAGCGTCAACAACTTGATGCAAGTATACGTGGAAGGAAAATACACGATGTTTCCGGATAAAAAACATTGGCCGGATGCGAATTCAACACTTCGCATCACCTACGGACAATTAGAAGGGTCAGCACCAACTGATGGAATGCGTTACACTGAACATACGACCTTGGATGGAATTATTGCCAAATACAACACCGGGAATCCCGACTTTGACTTATTGCCAAGAATGGTGGAGTTGCACGCAGCGAAAAATTATGGTCCATATGCACAAGGCGACAATCTTTGGGTGTGTTTCACTGGATCCAATCATACCACAGGTGGAAATTCGGGCTCGCCCGTTTTAGATAAAAATGGTTATTTAATGGGCTTGAATTTTGACCGTTCATGGGAAAGTACAATGAGTGATTATTTGTTTGATCCGAACCGTTGTAGAAACATCGTTGTAGACATTCGTTACGTACTTTGGGTCATGGATATTTACTCTGATGCCAAACACTTGGTGGATGAAATGACATTAATGAAAGAATAAATTTATATTTGCTTTTTTTTACATCTTTTTTCACTCACAAATGAGGAACTTTTTCTTGATTTTCGCGCTTTTTGTTACCACAATCAGTGCACATGCCACAAAAGATCGAATTCAGTATTCAAAGAAAATTGAAGGTTATCTTGTAGACTACAAAACACGCAATGAAGTAGAGAAGGTGAAAGTGAGCTTAACCTCTGCTGTAAATGGTAAAGTCTACACCACTGAAACCGATGAAAATGGAGTGTTTACGTTCAAACATGTTCCGATTGGAAAGAACATTTTAATGTTGGTCGATCAAGACTACAGACCCGACACCTTAAAAGTTTTCGAAACGAATGCCAAAGAGCACCTTGTTCATTACACCTTTAGTCAAACGCAACCTTTTACAGCAAATTTAAAAGTAAGTTGGATGTTCAACTGGGGCGACCGAAAAGTCACAGAAAATGGAAAAACATTCGTAAAAGAACATTATTGGTCACACGTAATTGCGAAAGTCATTCTTGTGATCTATGGACTATGCCTACTGTTAATTTTCTATTACAGTATGGTGCAATTGTCTCTGGCTTTCGCTTACAGAAAACAACGCAAAGCACAGCAAAGTCGTGTTGAACCCGCTTTTGATTTAGCAAATGCGCCAAAAGTAACTGTTCAGTTGCCGATGTACAACGAAATGTACGTAGCGGATCGCATCATCGATACCATTGCGGAATTTGACTATCCAAGAGAGAAATTCCAAATTCAAGTATTGGATGACTCTACCGATGAAACCAAAGATATTATTGCTAAAAAAGTAGCAGAAGTTGCGGCACGTGGAATCAACATTCAACACATTCACCGTACAGATCGCACCGGATACAAAGCGGGAGCACTTGACTCAGCAATGGATCAAGTGGAAGGTGATTTCATCGCGATTTTCGATGCGGATTTCGTTCCAGACAAAGATTTCCTATTGCGTACCATGCCTTACTTCAACACGGATAAAATTGGCGTAGTTCAAACTCGTTGGGGACACTTGAATAAAACATATTCTCTTTTAACAGAATTGCAAGCATTTGGATTAAACGGACACTTTGCGATTGAGCAAGGTGGGCGCAATGCGCAAGGACACTACATTAACTTCAACGGTACTGCGGGTGTTTGGAGAAAGGCGTGTATCATAGACGCAGGTGGATGGGAACATGACACCATAACAGAAGATTTAGACTTGAGCTACCGTGCACAAATGCGTGGATGGAAATTCAACTATTTGGAAGAAGTAGAATCACCAGCAGAATTACCAATTACGATGTCGGCTTTAAAAAGTCAACAACACCGTTGGATGAAAGGTGGTGCAGAGGTATTCATCAAAATGTGGAAACGCATTGTGAGTACAAAAGGATTGAAATTCTCTGATCGTTTACATGGATTGGCGCATTTATTCAATTCATCTGTGTTTGTATTCATTTTGATTCTTTCCTTGTTGAGTTTACCAGTTCTTCACATCAAAGATTCTTTCTCTGATTTGAATTTCTTTATTCAAGTGGGAGCATTCTTTTTATCTAGTACGGTTTTCCTTGCCTTTTACTACTGGAATGCCTACAGAGACAAAACAGGAAATTTCTTTAGTGATTTATTCCGTTTTGTTGGTCGTTTCGTACAATTCTTGACGGTTTCTATGGCCTTGTCGTTAAGCAATGCCGTTGCGGTTATTGAAGGATATTTAGGAATCAAAAGTTCTTTTGTGCGCACACCTAAATTCAATGTGGCGAAAAAAGACGAATTCACTGGAAACAAATACGACAAGAAAAGTTTATCGATCATCAACATCGCTGAAGGAATTTTGATGGTGGTATTTGGATTTACAGCAGTGAATCGTGCAATTTATGGGGATTTAGGAATGGTTCCTTTCCACTTGATGTTGACGATGGGCTACGCGGTGATCTTCTTCAATACCCTGAAAGAAAACAGAGGTCAACAAGGATAATCACTCGTTGGTGATTGACAAACTTTCTAATTTTCCGGTTCGGAAATGAAAAGTGCTGCGGAAATTTTCACCTTTGGATACATATGTTCCAATGCAATAATTATCCTCCCCAGAATCCTTGCCTTTGAACTTAAACGCAAACGTACCTTTTGGGTATTTTGTAAAGAATCCTTGCAACACAAGCTCGGCTTGGGAAATGGGATACACTGCTTCTTTTCCACTAATGTTCAAGGAGATTTTGTCCTTTCCCAGGTGAACAATGGTTTTGGCGTCATTCAACTCCATGGAACGTTGAATGGTCGTGTAGGGAATGTCACTTTGAAATTTCAAGATCAATAGGAGTCCCGTAAGAAAAGATAACATCGAATTCATAGCGCAATTTTTAACAAAAATAGTGCCGTAAAATCGCATTAACTGACTTTTTTTGAGGATTTCGGACAATCCCCGCCGTATTCTTTGGGAAAATGTGCCGGTTTGCATGAAGCGAAAGGAATCAAGTTCGAAAGACTTCGAACTTTTCGCTAACTTTGTTCTAATGCAATTGCCCATGAAAGAACAACAGAAAAACTTAGTGATTTACAATAGTATGAAAGGTGAGAAACAAGCCTTCGTACCCATTCATGAAAACTTTGTTGGTATGTATGTCTGTGGTCCGACTCTTTACAGTGAGCCGCACATGGGGAATATGCGCACCTTCATCAACTTTGACCTCATCTACCGCTACTTATTGCATCTTGGTTTCCAAGTGAAATATGTGCGCAATATCACGGATGCTGGACACATCACCAACAGCGCTGGAAACGAGGAAGACTCCATCGGTAAAGCTGCGCGCGCTGAGCAATTGCAATCCTTGGAAATCGTTTACAAATACAATGTTCGTTTTCAAGAACTACAACGCATTTACAACTTATTGCCGCCGAGCATTGAGCCAACAGCAACCGGACACATTCAAGAACAAATTGAAGTCATTGAGCAAATTATGGACAATGGCTACGCTTACGTAGTAAATGGATCCGTTTATTTCGATACCAAACGCTACATGGAAGATTACAATTACGGAATCTTGAGTGGACGCAAAGTAGATGAGTTAGAAAACGAAACGCGTAATTTGAATGCGCAGGACGAAAAACGTTTCTTTGCGGATTTCGCACTTTGGAAAAAAGCGAATCCGGATGATATGCAGATTTGGCGCTCTCCTTGGGGAGATGGAAATCCAGGGTGGCATGTGGAATGTACGGCAATGAGCACCAAGTATTTAGGGAAACAGTTTGACATTCACGGTGGTGGAATGGACCTTAAATTCCCACACCACGAAGATGAAATTGCACAAAGTTGTGCGTCTGTTGGATGCAATCCTGCGAATTACTGGATGCACGCAAACATGCTAAATGTCAATGGGCAGAAAATGAGCAAGTCCTTCGGGAATTACTTTTTGCCGAAAGAAATCATTGAAGGAACAACGGAATTATTCGATAAACCATACAGTGCGAATGTGCTTCGTTTCTTCATGATGCAAGCGCATTACCGCAGTAACTTAGACTTTACACAAGAAGCTTTGAACGCTTCAGAAAAAGGATTTACGCGTTTAATGGAAGGAATGAAAACATTAGAAAAAGTTCCAACATCCACTTCTTCCTTTGATGTCGATGCCTTAATTACGTCGTTCTACACAGCGATGAATGATGACTTCAACGCACCGATTTTAGTAGCGAACTTATTTGAAGGAGTGAAATACATCAACCTCATCAACGATGGAAATGCCAGTATCTCTGAAAGCGACAAAGTAAAATTAATCGCAGCTATGCATTCCTTTATTTTTGATGTCCTCGGACTTGTTTCCGAACAAGAATCAGAAAGCGGAAAATTGTCGCCGGTGATGGATTTAGTTCTTGACTTACGTCAGCAAGCACGTACGAACAAAGATTGGACTACTTCCGATAAAATCCGCGATGGATTAGCTGCTGCAGGAATTGTCGTGAAGGACGGTAAAGAGGGAACGAGTTGGAGTTAATCCTCCGTTGAATTTGATTGACTTGGGTTTAGTAATCCATTCCACAATTTGATGCGCATTTCAAGGGCTTGCTTCGCACATTCCGTTGCTTCGTGCCATTTTTCTTCATCATCACCGCAAATTTCATCCATCATACGCAGGGAAATTGGGCCGTGATCACCCCCATCAATTTCTATGTGACGCTCAAGATAGTACAACAATTTCGAAGTGTTTTCTTGTCCCTGTGCGCTCATTTCACGTAGAATTTCAATGAACATATCTGGAATTAAATCCTCTCGTCCAAAGGTGAATAAAGAGGCGATTTTGTGCATTTCCTCTGTCTCGATGATGGAAAACGTAAAGCGAACAAAGTCCTTTGTCTCTTCGTTGATATTTAACTGATACAATGCCTCCTCAACTGATTTTCCATAGGAAATCCACTCGGTTAACTGATAAATCGGTAAGGTGTTTGCGCCTATTTGCTGCATCGCTTCCAAGTACATTTCAAAATGACTCGACACTTTTCCATTTGCATCGGTATCGGATTCTTCTCCAAGTACAATCTCATTGATGAACTTTCGGGTTTCTGGACTTCCTTTTGGTGACCAAGGCACTTCGACACATGTTAGTCCGCGTTGTAAGGCCTTTAATAAACTCATAAAGTCCCAAACAGCGAAAATGTGTTGTTCCATGAAGTATTGAAAATCCTCAATTGTTTGAATCTGAGCATATAGTGGATGGCCCACTAATTGCTGTCTTAAATCGGCGATTTCTGCTTGTAATTTTTCGATGCGGGCGTTCATACTGAAATTGTTAGCAATGAGAATAAGGATACTAAAAGTGAAGCAAAATTAGTAGAAGTTCAAATTACTTCCTATCCGTTCTAACAAACGTTTTGCACAAAAGTTGAGCGAAAAATCAACATTTTTTCAACTTACGACAATTTAATTCCCAGCTCTTTCAATTGTGCGTCGTTCAATGGTGATGGTGCATCAATCATTGTGTCTCTTCCACTGTTGTTTTTAGGGAAAGCGATGTAGTCGCGGATGGACTCTGATCCACCCATGGTTGCCACCAAGCGATCTAATCCGAAGGCTAATCCACCATGTGGCGGTGCTCCGTATTCGAAGGCACTCATCAAGAATCCGAATTGTGCTTGCGCTTCTTCTTTCGTGAATCCAAGTAAGTCAAACATGCGCGATTGAAGTTCTCTATCGTGGATACGAATCGATCCACCTCCTAATTCCACACCGTTCATGGCTAGGTCATAGGCATTCGCACGTACTTTTCCTGGATCTGTATTGATTAAATGTAAATCTTCTGGTTTCGGAGAAGTAAATGGATGGTGCATCGCATGGTAGCGTTCACTGTTCTCATCCCACTCTAATAACGGAAAGTCGTAAACCCACAATGGCGCAAATTCATTTGGATTTCTCAGTCCAAGTTGCGTTCCCATAAACAAACGAAGTTCGTTCATTTGCTTTCTGGTTTTAGCTGTTTCACCGCTTAACAACAACAACAAATCTCCTGGTTGTGCTCCTGCTTTTTCAGCCATTGCTTTCAAGTCGGACTCATCGTAGAATTTGTCCACGCTTGATTTAAAGGTACCGTCTACATTGCATTTCACGTATACCAATCCTTTGGCTCCAATTTGTGGACGCTTCACCCATTCGGTTAACTCGTCTAATTGTTTTCTTGTGTATTCCGAACAGCCAACTGCGTTGATTCCTAAAACCATCTCTGAGCTATTAAATACAACGAATTCTTTTTGTTGTGCAATTTCCGTCAGGTCAACGAATTCCATTCCAAAACGGATGTCTGGTTTATCAGAACCATAACGTTCCATTGCTTCTGCGTAGCTCATTCTTGGGAAAGCTCCTTCGAAGTTCACGCCACGTACTTCCGCGAATAAATGTTTGATTAATCCTTCAAACATTTCTAGGATATCATTTTGTTCCACAAACGCCATTTCACAGTCGATTTGTGTAAACTCTGGCTGACGATCGGCACGTAAATCCTCATCGCGGAAACATTTCACGATTTGGTAGTAGCGATCGAATCCACTTACCATCAACAATTGTTTAAAGGTTTGTGGCGATTGTGGCAATGCATAGAATTGTCCTTCATTCATACGACTTGGCACGACGAAATCACGTGCACCTTCCGGCGTCGACTTGATTAATACAGGTGTTTCGACATCTAAGAAATCCTTAGCGTCCAAGTATTTTCTCGTTTCTAAAGCGACACGGTTACGCAAGCGCAATTTCTCCAAAACTGGATTACGGCGCAAGTCTAAGTAACGGTATTGCATGCGGATTTCATCTCCTCCATCGGTATCGTCTTCAATGGTAAATGGTGGAAGTTTAGCTGCGTTTAAGATCTTGATTTCATTTACGTTGATTTCAATCTCTCCAGTAGGCATGTTGCGGTTTTTGCTGCTGCGTTCAATGACTGTACCCGTCACTTGAATCACGTATTCACGTCCCAACTTACGTGCTTGCTCGCCTAATTCAGCGTTTACTTCCATGTTAAATGCCAACTGAGTGATTCCATAACGATCGCGTAAATCCACAAAAGTCATTCCACCTAAATCGCGGGAACGTTGTACCCAACCTGCTAAGGTTACGGTGTTTCCTACATTTTCCATTCTTAATTCACCACAAGTGTGCGAGCGATACATAACATTGATTTTGAATGGCAAAAATACAAAAGATATCCCTAAATGGAAGGACAGGCGGACAGAAAGCGAGTGACGAAGGGAATTTCTATCGTACTTCTACTTAAGTTACCGTTCAAAGCACGAGAAATGTGTAAATTTGTCCAACAAAAAAATCAACTATGTCAACAATCGGATCTGAAGAAATGAAAGGAATTCTAGCGCAACTAGGAATTCAATCAACAAATTCAGGTGCTTCCACAGGAAGTAACTGGATGAATACAACAGGAGCAACTATTGACTCCATCTCACCTGTAGATGGAAAATTAATTGCTTCGGTTCAATCTGCTACAGCAGCAGATTACAACGCATTAATTGAAAAAGCACAAGGAGCATTCGTTGAATGGCGCAAAATTCCTGCACCAAAAAGAGGTGAGGTTGTGCGTCAATTAGCAGAGCGTATTCGTTTTTACAAAGAGCCACTTGGGAAATTGGTTTCCTATGAAATGGGGAAATCACTTCAAGAAGGACTTGGTGAAGTACAGGAGATGATCGACATCTGTGACTTTGCTGTTGGACTTTCCCGTCAATTGTATGGATTAACCATGCATTCTGAGCGTCCAGGACACCGCATGTACGAGCAATACCATCCACTTGGAATCGTTGGAATCATCTCCGCGTTTAACTTTCCAGTTGCCGTTTGGAATTGGAACACAGCTCTTGCGTGGGTGTGTGGAGACGTATGTATTTGGAAACCATCTGAAAAAACACCTTTAACAGCGATTGCTTGTCAACGCATCACACAAGAAGTATTTGAAGCGAACGGTGTTCCAGAAGGAGTGTCTAACGTAATCATCGGAGACGCTGAAATCGGAAAATTAATGGCAAACGACGGACGTGTTCCGTTAATTTCTGCAACGGGATCTACGCGCATGGGTAAATCTGTTGGAGCAGCAGTTGGCGAGCGTTTGGGTCGATCTTTATTAGAATTGGGCGGAAACAATGCAATTATCATCACGCCAAGTGCAGATTTGAAAATGGTTGTTCCAGGAGCAGTATTTGGTGCGGTTGGTACAGCTGGACAACGTTGTACATCCACACGTCGTTTGATCGTTCACGCATCTATCTACGATAAAGTAACGGAAGCATTGACATCTGCATACAAACAATTGAGCATTGGAAATCCATTGGATCAAAACAACCACGTTGGACCATTAATCGACCAAGATGCAGTAAAAAATTACCTTCATGCGATTGAGGCAGCTCAAAAAGAAGGCGGAAAAGTATTGGTTGAAGGTGGTGTATTGAGTGGTCCAGGTTATGAATCTGGTTGCTATGTGAAACCATGTATCATTGAAGCAGAGAATCATTTTGCGATTGTGCAACACGAAACATTTGCGCCGATTCTTTATGTGATGAAATACAGTGGTGACGTTTACGAAGCAATTGCTTTACAAAATGGCGTTCCACAAGGACTTTCTTCTGCCATCATGACGAATGAATTAAAAGAATCCGAAGCATTCTTAGCCGCAGCAGGTTCTGACTGTGGAATCGCGAATGTCAACATCGGAACATCTGGTGCGGAGATTGGTGGTGCTTTCGGTGGAGAGAAAGAAACAGGTGGTGGACGCGAGTCCGGTTCTGATGCATGGAAAGTGTACATGCGTCGTCAGACAAATACCATCAATTATTCTGACAGCTTGCCATTGGCACAAGGAATTAAATTTGACTTATAAGAAGTTACACTTCTAGAAATAACAAAGTCCTGACGGAAACGTTGGGGCTTTTTGTTTATAATTATTTCCTCTCTCGCTCATTCACGATTAAAAAGCGTGCGCTCAAAAAAATCGTGTTCGCATCGAAGGAAGCATTGTTGCGGTTGAAAGGTGCCAACAAATGATAGCCTGTTTGAACGTGAAATTGGAGGATTTTGATGCCAATTGTTGGACAAATGCCCACGCGGTACTGGTCAAAATTGGTGCGCATGCAGACGTTCATTCCGTAGGTGAGTCCGACAGTATTTTCTTTGTGCCAAAAGCCAAGGTCGTAGCCTAAAATTGGATTGAAGTTAGAGAAATCGTAGGAGTAATTGACACCCATGTGGAGCGCGTTGGTCGTGGATTCCAAAAACTTATCGGAACGCTTCCATTGTTTTTCAATGCCAACTTCTCCAGCATAAAATCGTCCACTTTGAATGCCGAGGTAGGGGCCAGATTTGACCACTTTCTTTGGTTCCTTACGATCTAAAATACCTTGTGCACTGAACTGCTGAACAAAGAAAAGAAATAGGATGAACTTAAGATGTTTCATGTTTCGGAGGATTGATTTGTGTTTCGTAAAATTCAAAAAGTGTACTTGAACTGACCCCTGGAATGGAGCCATGGAGAACGCTTGTCATTACAGGTAAAATAAGAGAATGCTGTTTCGTTTCCTTGGAGATGATTTTTTCCTTTTGATCGAAAGAGATGAGCATCAACAATAAACTCCCTACAAAATAAGTCCATTGAAGCAAGCCCAACAAGGCGCCAGCCAAACTATTCAACACCGATAATTTTGCTAACTTGATGACACTTTCTAATACTTTTCCACCAAAATAAACACCAGCTCCAACCACTAAAAACAAACTGAGAAAAGTAAAGGGGGAAATGTATTTACTTGTCCATTCGAAGTGTTCTTGTCCATAGGAAACAATCACATCCGTGAAATGAAAGGCGGCATATAATCCAACGATGACCGCTAACAACATAAATAGGGACATAATGAATCCACGTTTGTAGCCTTTATATGCGCCGTAGATGAGTGGAAGTAAAATAATGAGGTCCAACATTTTCATGTTCGAATGTAAAAAGAAGGGTGCTTGAAACAACAGAAAGCTTAAAATTCTTCTAAACATTCGCTTGTGGGTTAAGGGGATTGTTACTAATCTTGTGTTATGCTAGATCCGTTCAACGACCAATATTTCATGAAGCAGGCTTATTTGG
>JBILRU010000013.1:0-26417 GCA_044372485.1 Crocinitomicaceae bacterium | reverse complement strand
TTAAGTTTAACTTTCGAATGATTTCGACACTTTCTTCTGTGCCAATAATTGGCTTACGTTCCTTGGAATCAATTCTTTTTGTCCAAGTGTATGCGTCAAAATAAGCTTCCTCCTTCAATTGAGTTCTCCAATCGGCTAAAAAGGAATCAGAAACTTTACTGATTGCCTGAACAACTGGAAAGACAAAATGAACATCGGGATGCTGTAAATCCTGCACTTTTAAACAGGACGGACAAACGCCACAGCTATCTGTTTCTGTTGGATTCTTGCAAAATAAATATTGAGTAAAAGCCAAAGCGAGCGGAAGTCCACCATGTCCTAACGAACCCATGAACAACTGCGCATGCGCAATTTTGCCCTGTTTGATCTCACGAATGAAATCCTTTTTTAATTCAGTTTGACCTATGACGTTTTTAAATTGCACCTTTCAAAATTAATGGAATTTGACTGATTTTAGTCCTCTAGGCCTTTAATTAAGAAAACGATTTCACCTTTTGGTGGATTTGCTTTGAAATAGGCAAGCTGTTCTTGAACATTTCCACGGTGATATGTCTCAAAATGTTTGGTGATTTCCCTCGCAACAACAACTTGTCTTTCTGGCTCGAAAAATTCCATCATTTGTTCCAATGTTTTTACCAAGCGATGAGGGGACTCATACAAAACCATGGTCCTCGTTTCTTGTGCTAAGATTTTTAAACGGGTTTGACGTCCCTTTTTATGTGGAAGGAATCCTTCAAAGATGAATTTATCGCACGGAAAACCGCTGGAAACCAATGCAGGCACAAAAGCAGTTGGACCTGGAAGGCATTCCACTTCGATTCCACGTTCAACACATGCACGTACCAATAAAAACCCAGGATCGGAAATGCCCGGTGTACCTGCATCAGAAACGAGTACTGTACAATTCTGTTGCTCGATGATGTCAATGCTTTTTTCTAAAAAGCGATGCTCATTGTGTGCATGGAAAGACATGACTTTCTTTGATATGTCGTAATGCTTTAAAAGCTTGTGGGTAACACGAGTATCCTCAGCAAACAGTAAATCAGCCTCCTTCAAATATCGCAAACTGCGAAGGGTGATATCTTCGAGGTTTCCAATTGGCGTGGGAACAAGTACAAGTCTTGACATAGTTGAATAATATTAAGCGAAAACGGCGCGAACCACTTCTTCTATTTTAGCGCATGGAACAATTTGAATGTGTTTGTGTTTTTTCTCAACCCCTTTTGAGTAGGAGGAAACAATGATTTTTTCGTAACCCATTTTCTCTAACTCGGAAAGTCGCTGCTCCAAACGATTTACCGGACGCAACTCACCAGACAAACCAATTTCAGCTGCAAAAGATACCGTTTTAGGAATGGCGATATCTGCATTAGAGGATAAAATCGCCATCGCAACGGCTAAATCGATAGCTGGATCGTCAACTTTTATTCCTCCGGCGATGTTCAAAAAGACATCTTTCGCAGCTAATCGAAAGCCACATCTTTTCTCTAAAACAGCGAGTAACATATTTAAGCGTTTGACATCAAATCCAGTGGAGGAACGCTGGGGAGTTCCATATGCTGCTGAGCTCACCAAAGCTTGAACTTCGATTAATATCGGACGAATGCCATCCACCATGGAAGCAACGGCGACACCGCTTAATGAGTCATTTCCAGAAACGAGCACCTCAGATGGATTCTCTACAGGTACGAGTCCTTGTCCTTGCATCGAATAAATACCCAGTTCATTTGTCGAACCAAAACGGTTCTTTATGGAGCGAAGTAAACGATAGATATGGTGTCGATCCCCTTCAAATTGAAGAACAGTATCTACCATATGTTCCAATACTTTCGGACCTGCAATCGTTCCATCTTTTGTGATATGTCCGATAAGAAACACCGGAATATTTGTTTGCTTTGCAAAGCGCAATAAATTCGCTGTACATTCTCTGACTTGAGCAACACTTCCAGGCGAACTTTCAATGGAATTTGTATGTAATGTCTGAATGGAATCAATGACTAGTAATTGCGGTTGAACCTCATTCGCTTGTATTAGGATTTGCTGAAGATTCGTTTCGGTTAATAAATAACATTGATCGTTTTCCAATCCGAGTCGCTCCGCACGCATGCGAATCTGTTGATCACTTTCTTCACCAGAAACATACAGAACTTTTAATCGTTCCTTGATCGCCAACTGAAGTAAAAGCGTAGATTTTCCGATTCCCGGATCACCTCCTAAAAGTGAAATGGAACCTAAAACGATTCCTCCACCCATTACGCGATTTAGTTCAAAATCTTTCAAAAAAATGCGATTTTCTTCACTTTGCTCGACGTCTTGAATCAACAAGGGCTTACTCGCTTTCGTATCCTTCGAAAAAGAAACAACATGTTTGGTTGTTTTCTCCAAAATCTCTTCAACAAAGGTGTTCCATTCCTGACAAGATGGACACTTTCCAAGCCATTTCGGAGTTTCGTGACCACAATTTTGACAGAAAAATGCTGATTTGGTTTTGGACATAAGTTAAAGATAAGGATTCGCGTACAAATGTAGGAACAAGTTCTCATTATTTTTTTCGCATCAAAAATATAGCTTGTTTATTCAATAACAGTGGGTTAATATGCAGTTCATTTTCAATTCAAAAAAATATTTTTAATAATTTAGTCAAGTTTGATTTTTAGAAAAACAAAAAATTTAATTTTGCCATATAATTATTCATCAAACTATGTCGAAGAGAAGAGCTATTATCAGTTACGATAAATTATCCATTGACCAGAAAAAACAAATTCTCAGGGATTATCCGGATGGGTACATCAACCATTTAACAACGATCAAAACGCCAACAGGAGAAACCTTAGATGCACTCATCTGGGAAACAGATGAAGTGATTTATCTTGTTAAAGTGAGCAAAATCACACCAAAGTTAAAGCCTGCTGCGGAAGTTGAGGAAGATGATTTTGATGAGGTAGCGGATATTAAAGAGGATGAAACGGAGGACGAAGATGAGGATGATTTTGAAGAACCCTTTGATGATGCCGATGAAGATGAGGATTCTGACGAAGAATAATTAGTCACGTCACGTCACGTCTTTCTTTTTTCTACTTTTGAGCTAAGGATATAACATGACCGCTCAAAAAAATCAATTTTCTGAAGTTCCGTTTTCTCCAACGATTGATAAAGTTGGGGTGGAAGAACGTGTTGCAAGATTTCAAACAAGAAGTATCAAGGGTCCAAGTAAAATGCAAGGACTTTCTATGGTGCTTTCCATGATTGATTTAACAACATTGGAAGGAAAAGACACACCAAATAAAGTACGCCAAATGTGCTTCAAAGCACAGCATCTTCATGATGTCTATGAAGGATTACCAACAGTAGCGGCGGTTTGCGTATATCCAAGTATGGTTTCTGTTGCTAGAGAAGCACTTAGAGACTCGACCATTAAGATTGCTTCTGTTTCTACAGCGTTTCCATCGGGACAAGCAACTTTTGAAGTGAAAAAAATGGATACTCAATTCGCCATTGATGCCGGTGCTGATGAAATCGACATGGTCATCTCGCGTGGAAAGTTTTTAGCAGGCGAGTATGAATTTGTGTTTGATGAAATTTCTGCAATCAAAGAAATTTGCGGACCGAAACGTTTAAAAGTAATTTTGGAAACGGGTGAATTAGCAACGCTAGATCAGGTGCGTCGTGCGAGTGATATTGCCATCCATGCGGGAGCAGATTTCATCAAGACATCCACAGGAAAAATACAACCTGCTGCAACGATGCAAGTCACCTACACAATGCTAATGGCAATTCGCGATCACTTTGATCGAACCGGAAAAATGGTTGGAATGAAACCTGCTGGTGGAATTTCCACTTCCAAATTGGCACTTCATAATTTAGTAATGGTCAATGAAATACTAGGTCAAGCATGGTTAACAAATGAATGGTTTCGCTTCGGCGCCAGTAGCCTGGCAAATGACGTGTTGATGCAATACATGAAACAAGTAACAGGTAAATATCAATCTGCTGATTATTTTACGATCGATTAATTATGACAGAATCAAACAATAAATGGGAGTATACACCTTCGTTGGAAGGAACTTCACATATTCAATTGAAAGAAACATACGATCTTTTTATTGATGGAAAGTGGGTAAAACCTAGTGAAAATCGGTATTTTGATAGTATCAATCCCGCCAATGAGGAAAAATTAGCCAATATAGCTTGGGCTTCTGAATCAGACGTTGATATGGCTGTTAGGGCTGCACGAAAAGCATACGTGGAAGTTTGGTCCAAAATGAAAGCCTCTGAGCGTGCAAAATACATTTTTCGCATCGCACGCCTCATGCAAGAACGCGCACGGGAATTTGCGGTAATCGAAACATTGGACGGCGGAAAGCCCATACGCGAATCACGCGATATAGATGTTCCACTTGCCTGCAATCATTTTTTCTATTATGCTGGTTGGGCCGATAAATTGCAAGATGCGTTCCCCAATCGAGAGATTCATTCGTTAGGCGTAGCCGGACAAATCATTCCTTGGAATTTTCCGCTTCTCATGGCGGCTTGGAAAATTGCACCAGCGCTTGCGGCAGGAAACACAGTGGTTTTAAAACCAGCAGAAACGACATCGTTAACCGCATTAAAATTGGCGGAAATCATTGAGGAATCGGGATTGCCGGCCGGAGTGGTGAATATTATTACGGGACACGGAGATACAGGCGCTGCTATTGTCAATCACCCGGACATTGATAAGATCGCCTTTACAGGTTCGACAGCTGTCGGGAAATTAATTCAAAAAGCCGTTGCTGGCACAAGCAAAAGAGTCAGTTTGGAACTCGGTGGTAAATCGGCAAATATCGTTCTTGAGGATGCGCCAATCGATCAGGCAGTTGAAGGAATTGTGAATGGAATTTTCTTCAATCAAGGACACGTTTGTTGCGCAGGATCACGGTTGTACGTACAAGAGTCCATTGCTGATGAGTTTGTTAGAAAATTGAAACAACGCATGCAAAGTTTGTATGTAGGTAATCCACTGGATAAGAACACAGATATTGGTGCCATCAACTCAAAAGAACAATTGTCGACTATTGAGAAATATGTTTCAATTGGCATAAACGAAGGAGCCGCCATGTTTCAAGTTACTTGTAATATTCCCGGGAAAGGTTTTTATTTCCGACCTACGATTTTCACCAATGTTGCACAATCAAGTGTCATTGCCCAAGAAGAGATTTTTGGTCCAGTATTAACTGTTCAAACCTTTAGAACAATTGATGAGGTCATTCAAAAAGCGAACAATTCACCGTATGGGCTTGCTGCCGGTGTTTGGACAGACAAAGGATCCCGAATTTTTAATTTGACATCAAAACTGCGTGCTGGAGTCATTTGGGCGAACACCTACAACAAATTCGATCCAGCTTCTCCTTTCGGTGGTTATAAAGAAAGTGGCTTTGGCCGCGAAGGCGGACTCCACGGTCTCGAGGCGTATTTGAAGTAATTCCATTATTAGCAAATTGGCACATTAGCACATTAGCAAATTGGCAAATTAGCACATTAGCACATTATCATGAACATATTAAAAACCTACAAAATCTACATCGGCGGACAATTTCCAAGAACGGAATCAGGACGTTATTACGTTGTAAAAGACGCAAACGGAAATCCAATCGCCAATGTTTGTCAGTCGTCGAAAAAGGACATCCGTAACGCTGTTCAAGCCGCACGAAAAGCAGTTGGATCATGGTCGGAGCGTAGCGCATTCAATCGCGGACAAATCTTGTATCGCATTGCGGAAATGTTAGAAGGACGCAAAACACAATTCATAGAAGAACTTACACAGCAGGGTCAAAGCTTGGAATCGGCAACGAATGAAATCGAAATTTGCATTGACCGAATTGTTTATTATGCCGGATGGTGCGATAAATACCAACAAATCTTAAGTTCTGTGAATCCTGTGAACTCCTCACATTTTAATTTTTCTGTGGCTGAACCTACCGGTGTTGTTGGTGTTTTAGCAGATGAACAAACTGGATTAATCGGATTGGTTTCTCAATTGATGCCAGTAATTGCCGGGGGAAATACCGCCGTGTTAATCGCTTCGGAGTTGTTACCACTTTGTGCAATTACATTTGCAGAGGTACTTGAAACATCTGATTTGCCAGCGGGAGTCGTAAATATTCTCACGGGATCTGCAGATGAGATGCTTCCAACTTTAGCTGAACACATGGATGTCAATGCGATCTTTCTCTCTAATGCTGTTGATGAAATGGTCAAATCCACTCAGCTTTCATCGATTGACAACTTAAAACGAGTTATCGTGAGAAATGATGACTGGACTCAAGAAAACACGCAAGGTATTCGCTTCATATCCAGTTTTCAGGAGATTAAAACAACTTGGCATCCAATTGAGCAAATTGGTGGAGCAACGAGTTCGTATTAAATATTTTGTTTTATATCGAACAATCAAAAATTATGTATCTTTAGATAAACTTATAAAACAATAATTATGAAAAAGATTTTACTTGTAGCCGCTTCCATTTTATTTTTGGTAGCATCGTGTACCGTTGAGAAAAGAGTGTACAGAAACGGATTTAACGTTCAGTGGCACGCCATGAATGGACATTCAAAAATGGATAAAAACACAGAAATTACATCGTCAGAAGAAGTTGCAACTGTTGCCAAAGTTGTTATTTCCCCGGAGGAAAACAGCAAAACAGCTAGTGTTTATGAAATGCCTATTCAAGAAGTAGTTGCAGTTACTCAGAATGACCAAGCATCTATTGAATCAAATCCAATCGCAACAACACCTCAGGTTGTTAGCGTTAGAGGAATGGCTGACCTAACCATTTCCAATGATGGAAAAAATAAAGAAGTAGTAAAAGTTTCCAAACAAGAAATGAAATCACTTCGAAAAGAGGTTAAATCCCAAAATAAAAGTGACGACGTTCCAATTGGATTATTGTATGTTTTATGCTTTTTCGTTCCTTTTGTAGCAGTCGGTTTTGCAACAGATTGGGATATTACAACGGTTTTAATTAATATATTGTGGACTGCTCTTTGTGGTATACCTGGAATCATTCATGCTTTCATTATCGTTAGTAGAAACGCTTAGAATTTGAAATACATTGTTTTTAGCGGGTTAATAATCTTGCCAATCGTGCTGTGGTTATTGCCCGCTTCTTTTTTTGATCACGGTCAGTCACTGTGTTTGTCGGTATTACTATTAGACAAAGAATGTTACGGATGTGGAATTACGAGAGCCATTCAACACTTTATTCATTTTGATTTCCAAACAGCATGGAATTTCAATAAATTGGTGGTGATCGTTGCCCCAATTTTGTTTTTTGTTTGGCTGAAATGGGTAAAAGATGCTTGGAGAAAAATGACGAAAAAATAATTATTTTTTCGCGTTTAAACGGGCAATTTCAGCCTCTAACAAGAGAATCTTTTCCTTTAGCAACTGAATATTTTCCTCATACAGTTTCTTCATTTCCATCGGCATATCGTAACGTCCGATTTGCTGTTCGATTTTACTATTGAAATTGTTAAAGGCAACATTTTCATCGAAACCGATAATCGTTTCAACTCCAACCTCTAAAACCTTGGAAATTTGTTGTAATCTATCCATGTTGATACTCACTTCATCACGTTCAATTTTTCCATATCCAGTGATGGACATACCCAATTCTGACGCAAGGTTTTCTTGACTATACCCTTTAATTTCTCTGACTTTGCGAATGCGGTTCCCGATTTTTAAGTCCATAGCTCTTTAAAAGAATTAATTATGAATCAAAAGTAACATTTTAGCAATTACAACCCTAATTAAGGGGTATATCATTAGTTAATTTTGACAAAAATATTATATTATGAAAAAAACTTTATTAATTATTACGGTTTTAGCAGGGATCGGGTTATCTAGCTGCTCGAAACCCGGTTGTACGGATATCGATGCAACAAACTATTCATCAAAAGCAAAAACCAATGACGGTTCATGTACTTACACTGAAAAGTTGGTTATTTGGCAGAGTGCGGCAACGGCATTGTTAGAACAAGCTGATGGTATTACCGGAGTTCAAATCTATATTAATGGACAATTATCCGGGTCTTTTTTAAGTACAAATTATTTTACTGCTGAACCAACTTGTTCACAAACAGGAAATTTTAGTACTACAATAGATATGGGAAAGAACACTTCTGAGTACATTACTCTTGAATTTAAAGATCAAAATGGTGTTTTAATTGATTCTTATCTCTACCTTATGATTGCTGGAACGTGTAATACTTACGAAATATTTTATTAAATGAAAAAACAATTGTTCTTGTTTACAGTTTTAATTACTGTTCTGACATCTTGCATGGTGACTAAAACACCTGTAGGTTCTTATTTAGAAACACCTGGGAAAGAAGTGACCTTCGATAAAGGGAAACAATTTTGGGTGTTTTGGGGATTGATTCCAGTTGGAAGAACCCATGTAAATACACCAAGCAATGGAAATTGTCAAGTGGTCACAAAGTACAAATTTAGTGACGTATTAATTACAGGCTTGACCGGCGGAATTGTTTCTAGTTATTCCATTAAAGTGGAAGTGAAAAAAGAAAAATAAGGAAAGGGGCTTCGGCCTCTTTTTTTTGCTAGAATAAATCTGCCAATTCTTTCCATTCTTGCATGGCAGAATGAATCATGTTTTGAGCACCCATTTCATATCGAGCGAGTTCAAAGTCTCCGTTCGAATTAGGTAAGAGTACATTCATGCGATTAAAGAAATCCACTGACAATTGTTCTCCCGCATCTTTGACCAAGTGATTGATTTTGTCCATCGAACATCCGGAAGCTTTCACAGCGTTTTGATTTGCTATTATGGCAATGGCAGTATCGTGTAAAACGAATCCAACGGCATCGAGTGATTTTCCATGTGTTTGCCAAGAGGACACAAACTGTGTCAAGGACTCATTCAACCAGGAAATTTCAGTAGAAGACATTTTTCGGTCTCCAACAAATACCCATAAACGAGCATCCATGGGGAAATGTGCGGGAATATTATAAGTCTGCTGCATGCGCAATGAGTTCAGCTACGTCCAATACTTTTACAGCACCTTCTTTCTCGAAGTTTTTCACGCCGTCAGTCATCATCGTGTTACAAAATGGACAACCAGTAGCGATAATCTCCGCTTGTGTCTCTAACGCGTCCTCTGTGCGCTCTATGTTGATTTCTTTGTTACCTTTCTCTGCTTCTTTAAACATTTGCGCGCCTCCAGCTCCACAACAGAGTCCTTTGGTTTTGCAACGTTTCATTTCCACCAATTCAGCATCTAATTTCTCAATCAATGCACGCGGTGCTTCGTAGACATCGTTTGCACGTCCCAAATAACAGGGGTCGTGGAAGGTTATCTTTTTTCCTTTGAATGTTTCTCCACCTTCAATCACCAATTTCCCTGTGTTAATTAGGTCTTGTATCAATTGGGTGTGGTGAATGACTTCATAGTTTCCACCAAGTTCTGGGTATTCGTTTTTAAGGGTATTGAAACAATGTGGACATGCCGTCACTATTTTTTTTACTTCGTAGGCGTTCATTACCTCAATGTTCATCATCGCCTGCATTTGAAACGTAAACTCGTTTCCTGCACGTTTTGCTGGATCTCCAGAACAACTTTCTTCCGTTCCTAGTACTGCGAAGTCTACTTGACATTTATTCAAGATTTTCACAATTGCTTTGGTAATTTTTTTAGCACGGTCATCAAAACTTCCAGCGCAACCAACCCAAAATAAAATATCAGGTGATTCGCCTTTCGCCATTTTTTCGGCCATTGTTGGAACTATCATAGTCAGTATTTATTTCTCAAAAACTTGAATATTCACATTCTTGTCAATCAGCTGTGTGAATTTTCCTTCATATCGTGTTGCACGGACGATGTGATTATCAATCCAGTGGTAATTCCCACCTCTAGGTTTTCCCATCATCATCCCGTGAAACTTAAAGCCATGCTTCTTTAACCAAATCTCAGTAACCTGTCTATGTTCCTCTAATCGAGATGTGAAAAAAGTAATAATGTGCCCCTGATCATACCAATCGTTTACCGTTTCTAAGGCATCCGGAAAAAGAAGAGCATGCTCCATTCTTTCAGGTTCTTCATTAGGAATATCCTCACAAATTGTACCGTCGATATCAATTAAATAGTTTTTAATGTATTCAGGTAAAATAGGGGAAAGGTGTTTTCCATCCTCTATTAAATCGATGAGATTTCCTTCACTTGGATTAGTCTTCATTTGCCCAATTTAAACGTTCTGTTTGTGCAAATTGCCAAGGAGCTCCATTGTTTTCAATGTTTGTTAACATACCAGTTAACTCGCTTGGAACTTTTGATTCTTCCATCACTAAATAGCGACGTAAATCAACTATGATGGATAATGGATCAATGTTTACCGGACATTCTTCCACACAGGCATTACAACTGGTACATGCCCAAAGTTCTTCTTCTGTGATGTAATCTCCGATTAAGCTTTTTCCATCTTCATAGCCTTTGCCATGTTTGCGGTAATTTTCTCCCACTTCCACTAAGCGGTCTCTCGTATCCATCATGATTTTGCGTGGAGACAAAAGTTTACCGGTAACATTTGCGGGACAAGATGAAGAACAGCGTCCACATTCGGTACACGTGTATGCATCGAGTAAATTTTTCCATGTCAAATCAGTTACATCCTTCGCTCCAAAACGCTTCGGTGCTTCTTCTGGATTCGCAGGTGCTGCATATGGATCTGCGTTTGGATCCAACATCAACTTCACTTCGTTAGTTACGGATTCCATGTTGGTGAACTTTCCTTTTTGCTCAAGGTTTGAGTAAAACGTATTCGGGAATGCCAACAAAATATGAAAATGTTTGGAGTAGGGCAGGTAGTTCAAAAACGCAAACACCATCAAAATGTGTCCCCACCAACCAATGCGTTCAATAACGTGCAGTGAATCGATACTTAAGTTTTGGAATAACAATGGTCCCATCCAAGAGGAGATTGCGAAATCGAAGTGACCTTTTGCAAATTCGACGTGAGATCCTCCTCGGCTATATAACACTTCATCCGCACCGTTCATGCTGAAAATACAGCAAATAAGGACGACTTCAGCAATCAAAATGATATTCGCATCCTGTGTGGGCCAACCGATGAGTTCCTTCATGGTGAAACGTGGTAGTTTCAACAAGTTTCTTCGAATTAAAAATGCCAATGTGGCAACGAATGCTAATACCGAAAGGATTTCAATGAAGCTGATCATGAAGGTATAGAATCCACCTAGCTTGAAATAAAAGAAACGATGATGCCCACTTAATCCGTCAATGGCTATTTCGATGAGTTCGATTTGCGTAATAACAAAAGCTAAATAAAGCGCTAAATGCAACAATGCAGGTATGGGTCTAGAGAACATTTTCTTTTGTCCAAAAGCAACCAAAATCATTGTTTTTAAACGTTCACCTTTGCTGTCGGAGCGATCAATGCCTTGTCCAAGTAAAATGTTGTAGCGCACTTTCCATGCGTTGTACGCGAAGAATCCGACTCCCGCACTAAAAAGAATGGCAAATAATATGATTTCCATGAACGTTTAAATTAATCTGGAATGGTATCTAACCATTTTTTAAATTTCATTTCTTCTTTCTCACTTAAAATAAGTCCTTCTGATTTCTTACCAAACACGGAGAAATGAATGTACCTGTTAGGATTTGCCTGAAGATCTGTTACAAGGTTTTGAAGGTCATTGTTGGTAACAACTAATTCGTTGTAAAGTTTTTCATCGTGAATAAGTTTCCCAAGCGTTCCATGTCCATTCTCGACATCTTCTAACACCAGGTTTAATTTTTTAACTGTCGTCTGAGCATCTAACAAAATGGACTTAAAGTCTGCGCTAACAAAGTCGTCAGTGATTTTGCGCGTATTTCCAATAATCTTGGACAACTCATCGTTACTGCGTCGTATGTTTAGTGTAATGGACTCCACATTTGCCATGATTTTAGTGAACTGATAGCGCTCCGCTGCAACAAATCCTTCAATTTCGTTTGCTACGCGTCCTAATCGTTTGATGGTAATCTTCACTTCTTTCAAACTTCCTTCAATCTCTGACGTGGCAGTGGTGTCCCAAAAAGAGGACAATGAAATAACCATTCGGTCGATAGAACTCATCATTTTCTGAAGTCGTTGCGAAATCGGATCAGCATAGGCTTTAACTTGCGTAACCATGTCGATGGAAACTTTCCCAGGAATGACACTATTCGCTTTATAATAGCCTTTCGAAATGTCTTCGGGTGTGTGAATTATTAAACATTTATTTATAAAATCCAGGGAACCAATTTCCACAAAGGAACCTTTTGGTAAGCGAATTCCTTTTTCTTGAATGTTAAAGGTCATTCTTACTTTTTTATTGATAGGTCCATGCGGCATGGATTTTATACCGGTTACTTTACCAACTGTTACACCATTCAAGGTAACATTACTGGAAACCATAATTGACCCAGTATTAGGGAAATAGGAGGTGTATTCGGTGTCTCCGCCTAGAAAACTATTCCCTTTTAGGAAATTAATTCCAGCATACAATATGGCAATTGATGCGATAGCAATAAGGGCGGCTTTAATTTCTTTTGTGAACTTCAAACTACTTTTTTTCTGCTAATTTAATAGCTTTTTCGATACTAATTCGTTCTCCATTGAGGAAGGCTGCTACAAAAGCATGATTAAATCCTTTTTCAATGAGTTCATTTTTGTAGTTTTTTGCAGCTGTGAGGTCATTTTTGAAGGTTCCAGTACAATACTTGAAAATGCTGTTTTCTTCATATTCATAGACCTCGAGTCCTTTGAAACGCGCGGAATTTAAAGCTACTTTTCGATCGGATGTCTCGATTTGAACACGGAAGACGAGTCCGGATGAATCGGCTACTTGACTTATCTGTTCTTTTGGTTTTGGTTCCGTTGTTTTTTCAACAACCTCATTAGGACTA
Organism: Crocinitomicaceae bacterium; assembly: GCA_044372485.1. Taxonomy (GTDB): domain Bacteria; phylum Bacteroidota; class Bacteroidia; order Flavobacteriales_D; family Crocinitomicaceae; genus UBA952. The sequence continues at coordinate 13,478 of JBILRU010000013.1, read as the reverse complement.
TTGATAACCGGTTTTCCCTCCATTTGACTTTTGTAATTCTCGAAAGCTCGAAACATTGCAGATGACATTTTTTCCTGTCCCTCGGAAGAACCGATAAATTTTTCTTCCATCGGATTGGGTAAAAAACCTGTTTCGATAAGAACACTTGGCATCGTTGTTTTATAGAGGACTAAAAATCCAGCTTGCTTTACTCCTCGATCGTAACGTCCAATTTTTTTAAATTCCTTCTGTAAATATTCAGCAAATTCGATGGAATGATTCAAATAAACGGATCCTTGTAGTTGCAATTGAATGATGGCATCTGGGGATAAGTCAAAGTCCTTGTATTTTGCACCTTTATCGTCCTCTAACACAATAATCGAATTTTCTCGTTCCATGACACGCTGCTGTGCTTCGGTTCGGTGTAAACCCAAAACGTATGTCTCTGTTCCATATGCAGCACTACTACCCGCATTGGCATGAATACAAATAAATAAATCTGCATTCGCTTTGTTTGCAATGTTTGCTCGGTCAATTAACTCAACAAAAACATCGGTAGTACGTGTATAAATAACAGTAATCTCCGGATATTTCGCTTTAATTTTTGCGCCAAGTTTCAAGGCCATTTCTAAACAAACAATCTTCTCATGTGCAAAGGAACCATGGCATCCAGGATCTTTTCCTCCGTGACCGGCATCGATAACGACCGTTTTTATCCCATGTTTTACCGAATGTTGCGCAAATAATGAATGAGAAAATAAAAACAAACAAACGAGACCCAATAAATGGAGTTTTTGTTCGTTTTTCTCAAACAACTTGAATTTTGGTAGCTTTGTACGTTTAAGGCGCATTCAACAAATTTAAGAGCCAACATTGATCAAAAGAACATTGATACAACAACTTTTCTTCGTCACATTGTTAATAATGTGCAATTTGTCTGTGGTTACGGCTCAGGACACCTTGTTTGTCAATGACTCTAGCATGCAGAATATCATCACCTATTCGGCGGATGATCGAATTTTCAATGATGTGGACAAAAAACAAGTCCATTTATATGGAAATGCAAGGGTAGAAATGGAAGGATTACTGATTACAGCAGGATACATTTTACTGGATCTGAACGCGAACGAAATCTGGGCAAAGTACCGATATGATAAAGACAGCAATAAAGTAGAGTTTCCAGTGTTCACCGATGGGGGAGAAACAGTGACCTGTCACACGTTGAAGTACAATACGAAAACAAAAAAAGGATTCTTAGAAGAATTAGCCATTAAGCAGGACGAGTTTTATTTCCACATGGAAACGGCGAAACGACAACCGAACGAAGAAATTCATTTGGTGAAAGGACGTTTGACCACCTGTGATTTGGATGAACCTCATTACCATTTTCAATTGAGTAAAGGAGTGATTGTACCGAACGAACGCATTGTTACGGGACCAATGAATCTTTGGGTGAATGGCATTCCAACACCGCTCGGGTTGCCTTTTGCATTTATTCCAACAAAAGAACAAAAAACGAATGGACTACTCTTCCCGGAATTTGTTCCTTTATCGAATTACGGATTTGGTGTTCAAAATTTGGGGTATTACTTCCCCATCAACGATCAACTGCAAACCACTGTGTATGCAAACTTGTATAGTCGTGGTTCGTGGGGTTTGCGAAACGACCTCGATTACTCGAAACGTTACGGATTTTCTGGCCGTATATCCGTTGGATTCCAGCAATTTAACTTAGGATTTCCAACGAAGGACAAAAACAATAAATTGAGCATTCAATGGTCACACCGAAAAGCACCGAAGTCGAATCCATTTTGGAGTTTTTCTTCGAATGTGAATTTCATTTCAGACAATACATCAAAAAATAATTTAGACCCAATTAATCCTGAATATTTCACCAATTCATTTAATTCTGATGTTAATATAAATCGTTCATTTCCCGGAAAACCATTTAATATGGGGATGAAACTTTCCATGCGTCAAAATTCTATCGCTAAAAACATAGCGCTGGTGAGTCCAGTTTTGAATGCCAATTTAACACGTGTGTTTCCGTTTAAAAACACCTTTAGAACAAGTGACAAGAATTGGAAAAAGACCATAGAACGTATTGGAATCACTTATAACCTCGAAGGACAAAATCGATCTAACTTTTCTGATGAATTATTGTCTGTTGGTGATTTCTCGGGTATTTCGCAACAATTCATGAATGGTATCTCTCAGTCGATGGCCATTCAAACAACAAGCGGACTATTTGGAAATGCCATCAAGATTAATCCATCGATTAATTATGGAAACAAAATCAACTTCCAGCAGATTCAAAAATTTTACGATCCCATTGCTAACAAGTCTAAAAATGACACCTTGCAACAATTTGGAATGGCTCATGAAGTCAATTTCAGTGTAAGCATGACGAGTGTTATTTATTCTTATTATCAATTCGTTGGAAAGAACAAACCTAAACTACGTCATTTGATTACTCCTTCAGTTGGATTCCGTTACGTCCCTCAGTTAAATGAATTAACACAAGCAAACGTAGGCGTGAATCAAGCACTCGTTAAATATTCTCCTTTTGAAAATTCCATTTACACCGTTGGTAATAATCAGAAAGCCTCATTGTTGAATTTCGGAATTAATAATACCATGGAATTAAAAGTAAAGTCCGACAAAGATACCTTGACAGGATTTCGTAAAATTCGCTTGATTGATCAATTGTCCATCAATGGGAATTATGATTTTATGAAGGATTCCATGCGTTTATCCAACATTTCTTTGAACTTGAGAATTAGTCCAGCTGATTGGATAAATTTTGTTTCTGGAGCTAATTTTAGTCCATATGCATGGGATGCAAGCACTGGAAAAACACTCAAAAATTATGCATTATCAAATCAGCAGGGACTCGGCCGTTTTTTAGGAACGAATCTCACCACTTCAATTACAATTGCTCCGAAAAAATCAAGAGAAAAAGTTGCGAATAGTACTTCGACCGTGAATGAGCAAAATTGGAATTCAGAGTTTAATTACTATGCTTTGCATCCTGAACGTGCCATTTACTTCGATATCCCATGGAAGATGAGTTTGTCTCATGTATACTCAATCAACGTGAATCAATCCATTTCCAGCACGAATTCGGCAAAAAACACCTTCGCTCAAACGCTTGTTGTCAGTGGAGATGTGAGCATGACGAAACGATGGAATGTGTCTGGAAACTTGAATTTTAATCTGCAAGAATTCCGCTTGACAAACGCCTATTTCTCCTTAAACAGAAACCTACACTGTTGGGCTTTGTCCTTCTACTACGTTCCGGTTGGTGGAAATAAAAGTTTTTTGTTTAGCATTCGCAATACTTCTTCGATATTTAAAGACGCGAAGATTGAAATCAGAAAACCTCCCGCATTATTGTAGGCATTACTTGATGTTTTGGCCGGTCATTTTTCCAACCACGTACGTGAATTTTGCTCCAAGGAAAACAATTTGTGCGGAATAATGCACCCACGCCAAAGCGACGAACAAGGAATTTGCAATCCCGATTTTCCCCAGAACAAAATAATTATGTAGGTAATAGTTGATGATAAACTGACTGAGCACAAGTAAAATAGAGGTGAAAATTGCGCCTTTGAAAGCGACATTCCATTGGACTTTTGCATCCGGAATGAATTTAAATACTAAGGTAAAAATCATTAAATTACTTCCAATAGTTAGAATATTCTGAAGAATAATTATTGAAAAATCGATAAACCCACTATGGTAATGATTCCAATTTTGAATGGCTGAAAAGATAAATACTTGTGCAAAATAAAAGAGGATAATAATCAAGGCGAAAACGGCTAAAAGCCCCATAGAAATAAAGCGAAAGCCGATGATGTCCATGAATAAATTTTCTTCCTGTCTGTTCTTCTTCGTAACCATAAAGAACTCATTCAGACTGCGTTTCAGGGAGACAAAAAAGGCGGAACAGCTGTAAAGCAGGACAACTACACTAATCATTTCCATGAAAAAACTTGGTTTGTGGAGCGACATGCCATTTACGACCTCCATGATGGAAGAGCTATCCTCCATGCCCATCTGATTTTGGAGAACATCCGAAACCATGTCCTTGATGTTTTTAGGACCAAGGATGCGGCCAAAGATTGAACTCGTTAAATAGATGATGGGAATAAACGCGAATAGGGTGTAGTATGCCAGCGCAGCACCATGGTAAAACGCACCATCCTTTACATAGGTAACGAGTGCTTCCTTGAAAGCGGTGAAGCCCCAATACCAATTAAGTTTACTGCGTTTTTTTAATGATTTCGAATCCTCTGGTGTCATTTAAGCGTTCAAATTGATAAAGTACAATCGTTTCTCCATTTTCTGTTTGAAAGTAGTTGTGGTAGAGTCCGCCAACAAAAATGCTGCGAATAAATTCAACGGGAAGGGCGTCCTTCGCAGAAGAAACTCGGTATTCATCTGGACGAAATAGTATGGTTTCTTCCTCTTGTTTAATCGCATTAACAGGTCCAAAAAGACGTGCTTGTTGAAGATTAGCATAGTGGTAATACAAAAATTCAGGTTTGTATTTTTTACTTAAGTTCCCATTTTTCAAAATGCAAATGGAATCACAGAGTCCAAGCACATCCTGACCTTCATGTGAAACTAAAATGATTGTAGTATTTTCTTCTTCCCGCAACCTAATTAAATGTTCGGTCAGTCGCGCACGTAAATTCGCATCAAGGTGCCCGAATGGTTCATCAAGTAATAAAACTTCCGGTTGATCCGCAATCGCTCGAGCAATCGCCAAGCGTTGTTGTTCTCCACCTGAGATTAAATGAGCTTTGGTTGCAGAAATGGATTTAAGGTCAAATAAACGTAATAATTGCTGAACGCGCTTATCTCTTTTCGGACTGGGCAGATGCAAAACAGCTTCGCGAAGATTCTCTTCAACGGTGTGGTAAACATCCAGTTTAAAATCTTGATTAACCATTGACACTCGTTGAAATCCAGGAATCAACAATTGGTGAACCCGAGGTTGCACTTCTTGGTCGATGGAAATTTCACCAGTATCTGGATCAATGAGTCCGGCTATTATTTTTAATAAGGATGACTTTCCCGCGCCACTTTTTCCAACGAGTCCCAGTATTTCGCCTTGAGTAACGGTTAAGTTTGCCCGTTTGATGATGGGTTTAGTGTAGGATAATTGTATGTTTTTTAATACAATCATAAACGGATCAATTCTTTTGGAAAAGATTTTGCCGCGATGAAAATTCCGGGAGTCGGATTCGACATTGGCTCGTAGTCTTTCAAGAAGATTTCGATCGTATAAGATTCATCCGTTTTTTCGAACTTTGCTGATGAAACGATGCTTTCTGAAGCTCCCACATAAACATTTGGCGCGTCAGAGGAACTGATTTCAAATAATCGCATATTTGGAATATCGAATTGAAAAGCTTCATTGTCCTCATTCATTCCCGCGAGTGGGTAATCGACATCCGATAATTCTGTTACGGAAGTCACATCACTTGAGATAGACAATTCATCTTCCCATTCGTATTTAATGTTGTCAATGGATTGATTTCCCTCATGTTCTGAATCAGCTAATTCTTGTGAAAATAAATCGTTTAACAGGTATATGTGGATCTTACAGTTCATTTTTTAGTGGTATTTTTTTCTATTTCATTCACTTTGAAGGCGGAAGGCATTAATTCAGGGACAAGTTTAAGAATTAAAGGGAGAAGTAGACTTCCTCCAGGTAAAAGAAATAGTGCCAATGAGGGCATTGTTTTAATCAAATCAAGGAATTGGGTGCGTACTTGTTCTTTTTCCTCGGCGCTTAATTCTTCTTTGGTTGATTTCTGAATCAAGGACATCAATTCCTTGCTTTCACGGATTTCTTGAACAAGTTTGTCTTTATTTCGACCTAATATTCGAATCCATCGCTTACTGAAGGCCTTAAAAACATAACCGGTTTCAGTTTCTGATTGAAAAACGAGAATTTCATTTTGGTTTTGAAGCATGTAGGCATTGCACATTTCTATGGATTCTTCAATTTCTTTACTTGATAAATCTAGCGCTTGTCCGAGTGATGCTAATTTGTTTTGTTCTTTTTCATTCGGTTGGTGTGTTCCTTGAATGAGGAAAAGTCCCAATTCAACCGTAAATTTCGATAGTAACTTGTCGACGACGCGTTCCTTTTTTAATACGCGCAGTGTGACGCCTGTTAAAATCCGGTTTTCAAAACGTGCTTTTTTCGACTTTTCTAATTCAGTGGAGGCTAAAAAGTGCCATAATACTCGTTGTTCTTTGTCTTCAGCGTTATCATCGGTGTATGCCGCATAGATCATTCCGTTCATCAGTGAACTGGCGTAATCAACGTAGTGACGTGAAAACGATTGAATGTTTCCTTCTAAAAAAGCGCGGTATAAAACGATATCTAGAAAAATAAAGGCGTTCGACAAGTGATTTAACCAATAGTTAGCGCCAAAAAAGGTGCTTTTCACTTGAATACGGTGAGCTAATATTTCCTCAATGCTTTGATTGTTCTTCCCTGTGAAAATCCGATCAAACCATGCGAAAACGCCGCCATCATTTGTGTTCCCATAAAACTCACTGAGGTTTTCCATGAATACATCTTTATTAAATTCACCTTGGTGTTTACGTAAGTAGGTAAATAAAAGTGTTTCAAATAACAGCAATTTCAGTTTTTCATCGTTCGTGTATTTCGATGTATCTAGTTGATTGGAAAACAAGAGGTGTAAAGCATTCCCATAGACAAGTCCAGTTCGATGCGATACGAAATGTGTTAAATCTGCTTCTTCATTTTGAATAAGCTCTAAATCCAAGGAAATAACTCCTTTTTCCAAGAGCTGAAAAAACTTAGGAATCCAATTTTTGGATCCAGGTGATAAAGTATTTTTATGGGAGGACATAACGTGCGGCAAGTCCAAAGTTCCAACCTAAACTTAAGCTTGGAATGATTTGTAAGTAGGGTCCTGACTCGAAAGAGAAGGTAAAGGGATAATCAGGAAGTTTATATTCCACACCAGCTACTCCATTCATGCCGAACATAAATCGATCGTTCGCTGAATTTTGCATAATTGGATTACCGGAAACGATTCCCAATCCAGGACCTGCACCAAAGTAATAATCAACATCATCTACTAACGGATGTTGCCACTCATAATTACCTTGAATCCAAACATAGTTCGAGTTACCCCCTAAACTTAACTCAACAGCATTGTTAGCATTCATAAAATGCTTTGCATTTATTTGAGTGTAGCCAATATTCGCAAATCTGAGTCCTACTGAATTAGAATAACGCTGACCAAATACAGTCAAGGAAAAAAATAGGCTAAATGCGAGTAGTGAACATTTCATCGTTTTGTTTTTACAAAGTTACAATTTGCCCGCTAGAGTGAACGCGATTTTTTTTGCTAAAATTACACTTCCATCTGTTGCGAATACTTCCATGAAAAGCACGTAAACTCCTATGGATGATTTTGCTTGATCGGAATTCACACCATCCCAAGTGAAAAATCCTTTAGTCCCCATTAATTCATTGGAAAACAATGTTTTCACTTCTCGTCCGAAATCATCATAGATTCTTGCCTTGGACAATAAACCACTTTGTGCAAAGGAATAATTAACGACAAGCACATCTTCAAATCCATCTTGATCAGGAGAAAAAATATCTTTTTGTAAGCTGATAGATTCTGTTGTCCCAACATATTGATATTGGGAGTTCAATCGTCCCGGCGTCGCAAAACCAATGGACTCCGCTGCAGAATGCCAATTGGAAGCTTGATTTGATGGACCGTCTGGCAGTATTCTCTCTAGCGATACTCCATCAAAATTATCTAATAAAGAAAATTGCCAATCTTCTTTATAGGAAACACGGTCGATTTCTTCACTATTGTAAAATAAATACACTGTACCAGAGTCGATATTATAACTTGGCATATCCATTTGAATCAGTCTACCAGGAATACTTGCAGGATAATTCTCGAGAAGAAAACTGGTATCTTCACTAATGGCAACATAGGAATTCGGTTCCAAAATAAAGTGATTCGTAATAGTCTTTAAATTGGAAATGGTATCGTTGTAGTAATTCGCAATTTGCCAGTCCTTCAAGTCAATCACTTTCGTAGACCGGTTGTATAATTCAATAAAATCTTGTCCGCCATTCAGTGGATTCGCTAAAATTTCGTTAATAACGACATCGCTTGATTGCGCTTGTTCTGGCAAGGTGAATATACCGATCACTGTCGTGTCGTTTTGCCAGCAATCATTGACGGGTCCAAGTTGAATTTGATACGTCGTTGATGGAAGAAAATTCTCGTTGAATTGAATGATCAACTGCGGCGGTCCGTTTGGATTATCGTTGACTTCTTGAACGTAGATTTGTTGTACGCTTAAATTTGGACTTGTAATGATTTGGGTATTGGCCAGACTACTAGAATCCATTCCTTCGGAAAAGGAAACTTCCAAGTAGTTTGGACTCAAGGCAATCAATGAAAGCAAATTTGGATTTGTTTGATCCGAAGCAGCACTAAAAATAGAATTGATCGTTCCCGGTGATCCCCCAGATGGATCATTTGATGCAGACCAATTATCGTAATTTGAACAAGGGTCGTTTAAATTGATTCGTTCCAAACTATAGCCACCCGCTTGTTTGTTCGGGTCTTGATACCATTCGTCTGTATACGTCAAGCGATCGATGAGCAATCCTGTATTGTCATGTAGAATAAGTTGATCACCGGCATTGTTTAAGCTGGGAAAACTCGTGACTCCCGCCACGTTTGTGAAGAGTCCGAGATTTGCATTAGCAGTTAAAACAATATATGAACCAGGGAGTAACCAAAAATCACCGATCGTGCCATCCGTGGAACCGTCGCCGATGGTCCAGTTTTGTAAATGAAAAACCTTTCCTGTTTTATTGAAAATCTCTATAAATTCCACTTCGGGTAGACCAATTACTGGTGTTGGATCAGCAAATATCTCGGTAATGATCACATCTCCTTTCTCGGCCATCTCTGCTACCAAATAATCAAGACTTATCGCTTGATTGCCTGTCAGATTTCCCGCTAAATCTGAGAGGTTTGCCGTCATTAATGAATACGTATTGCCATTGGTCAGTGGAAACATAGTCGTCAAATGCACCAGAGCCGGATTCACATTATCTTGCTGTGCGGAGATAAATGAATTAAATGGCAGAATGGCATAGTTTGATACTTCAATGGCTGTTGTAGAATTGAGTGCTTCGTTAAAGAGGATATCGATTTGATTCGGAGAAATAACGGAAGCTTGAAGTAATATGGGTGCTTGAAGATCTAAAATCGGATCCCCAACATATACCTCATCCAAAAAGAATTTATTCGCATTACTGGATGTGTACGTGCACAAATAACCAAAAAAGGACCCAGATAGAATGCTTGGATCATTTGCACTTCCTTGAAGAACATAATTGGTTCCGCCACTTAGGTCTGCGGATAATTCCCAGGTCCCACTTGCATTCAAAACTACTTTAACACCTACCGTAAAACTGTTGGAAATTTGTCCGTCCACACCGGAACAAAGTTGCGTAGAAATACCATTTTCTAATTTAAAAAGTCGAATTGCATCCAACGCATTTGCTTCACCGAATAATAAGAAATACCCATTTTGAACCGCGCTCAAATCACTGTTGTCGGCACTTAAAAAGATTTTCCCAAAATTACTGGAAGATGGAGCAAAACTTTGTTTGATCCAAAATAGCCATTCATGATTTTGTAAATTACTCATTCCATGAGTCAAGCTCAGGTAAGAACTTCCTGCAATCGTATTGTTCAACTGCAACTGTTGACTAGCATTTACTACGAACTCCGCGGTGTTTCCGCTCCAAGATGGATTACTACTGAAATCTCCGTCCGAAAAATCATCTACGACTTGGGAATATCCATTCACCGAAATCAGCCATAAAAAAAACAATATTATTCCCCGAATCCACTTCATAGCTATCAAATATATTAATTTTACCAGATCAACTAGATTAATAACGAATGAAAGTAGCAGTTATTGGAGCAACAGGTATGGTTGGACATGTCATGTTGCAAGTTTTAAAGGAACAAAATTTTCCTATTACCACCTTAATTCCCGTTGCATCACAAAAGTCGGTAGGAAAAAAAATGGAATTCGGTGGGCTGGAATTTGAGGTGGTTGGACTTCAAACGGCCGTGGATATGCATCCGGATATTGCTATTTTTTCAGCAGGTGGAGAAACGTCATTGATTTGGGCACCTAAATTTGCTGAAGTTGGAACTGTCGTCATCGATAATTCTTCCGCTTGGCGAATGGATCCAACAAAAAAACTGATTGTTCCTGAAATCAATGGACACACATTGACAAAAGAAGATAAAATCATCGCAAATCCAAATTGTAGTACCATTCAATTGGTCATGGTTTTAGCACCATTACACAAACACTTTGGGATTAAACGAGTGATTGTTTCCACATACCAATCTATTACTGGAACTGGTGTGAAAGCAGTTGAGCAGATGGAAAATGAGCGCGCTGGAATTATCGGTGAAATGGCCTACAAATATCCAATTGATAAAAATTGCATTCCACAATGTGATGTATTCGAAGACAATGGATATACCAAAGAGGAAATGAAATTGACGAACGAGACCAAGAAAATTTTGGATCAATCTATATTAGTGACCGCAACCGCAGTCCGCGTGCCAGTAGTTGGTGGACATTCAGAAGCGGTAAACATCGAATTTGAAAAAGACTTCAATTTGGATGAGGTTCGTAAAATTCTACATGAAACGTCCGGAATCACTTTGCAAGACAATCAAGACACGTATACTTACCCGATGCCGAAATACGCACAAGGAAAAGACGATGTATTTGTTGGTCGCATTCGTCGAGATGAAAGTCAAGCGAATTCCTTGAATTTATGGATTGTAGCCGACAATCTGAGAAAAGGTGCAGCGACAAATGCTGTTCAAATCGCTAAAATTGTGGAAGGATTAATTTAATCGTCACATTCTCATTTTATTTCACATTCTTCATTAACTTTGTCCCGTCTCTAAGGGGTGCCGAAAGGCTGAGATTACACCCATTGAACCTGTAGGATAATGCCTGCGCAGGGAAGATGACCGAGCTAATGTTATTTATTCACCAGGAATTAGCCCCTTGTTCTTGTTTAATTTTTCAGAAAATGAAAACAAGAATTATTACCAGTTTCCTTTTTTTAGGCCTTTCTCATATGGCCATTTCTCAGCATCGAATCCATGGTGTAATTGAAGATCGAACAGGAGCAATTATTCAAGCAGCTCAAGTTTCTATATTAAATACAAATGTCCAAGAAAATTCAGATGCAAATGGACAATTTGAATTCAAGCAATTACCTACCTCTGATTCTACCTATACGATTATGGTGGAAAAACCTGGATTTTTGCCGCAATCAATGACGATTTCGGCAAATTCTTTGGAAGAAGTGAAAATTCTTCTTTTCTCTAGTATGAAAACGTTGGAGGACGTTCACGTGAATACTACACGATTGTCGGATTTTAATACATCTCAAATTTTAATTCGTAGAGTCAATCCATTGGAACGAAAGAATTTTGGACAAGATATTCCCGTTCTTTTGGAAGCAACACCCTCGCTCGTTACCACTTCTGACGCTGGTGCTGGAGTTGGCTACACCGGACTTCGCATACGCGGTGTGGATGCAACTCGAATTAATGTGACCATTAATGGAATTCCCGTGAATGATCCAGAATCACATGCGGTGTACTGGGTCAACATGCCTGATTTAGCATCGTCCATTGAAAACATACAAATTCAACGCGGGGTTGGATCATCCACCAACGGAGCAGCTTCTTTTGGAGCGTCGTTAAACATTAAAACAAAGGACATTTCTGAAAAAGCATTTGGATCAATCGACCAATCTGTGGGTTCTTTTGGAACGTATAAAACGACGATAAAAGCTGGAACAGGCATCATCAACAAACATTTTTCCCTAGAGACCAGAATGTCCAGTATTCAATCCAACGGTTACCTCGATCGTGCCAGTTCAGATTTGAAATCGTATTTTCTTTCCGGAGCGTACATTGGCAAAAAGTCTGTGCTAAAGGCCATTATTTTTAGTGGTAAAGAAATCACCTACCAAGCATGGTATGGAACACCAGAGAGCAGAGTGAAAGGAGATTCTGCTGCCATGAATGCTTATGCCGATCGCAATGGATTGAGTTCTGAAGACCGTCAAAATCTATTAAATGCAGGAAGAACGTATAACTTTTACACCTATGAAAATCAGGTGGATAATTACCAACAAGATAATTACCAAATCCATTTCACACATACTTTCAATGACAAATTGATTTTGAACCTGGCCGGACACTATACCTACGGTCGTGGTTATTATGAACAATACCTCCAAGGTGAAAATCTTTCGGATTATGGTTTGAATCCAGTCATGATTGGATCTGATACCGTTCAACAAACAGATTTGATTCGTCGCTTATGGCTGGACAATGATTTTGTTGGAGCCGTGTATGGAGTAACCTATAAACCAACAGCTCATTTGGACTTTGTTTTCGGAGGATCTGCAAACACCTATTTTGGAAGGCACTTCGGTGAATTGGTTTGGGCACAGTATGCGTCGAATAGTGAAATTTACCAACGTTATTACTCGAATGACTCCAGAAAATCAGAGATTAGTTCTTATGTAAAAGCAGTATATAAAAGAGACCGATTTGATGTCTATACGGATTTGCAATTTAGGCATGTTGACTATTCATTCATAGGAAAAGAATTGGTGAATGGAATACCAATCGATGTGACGCAAGCCGTTCAATTCAATTTCTTCAATCCAAAGGTTGGTGGAAGTTTTAAAATCAACTCCAATCAAATGTTGTTCTTGAATGGTGGAATCAGTCACAGAGAACCTGTGCGAGCCGATTTTGTAGCGAGTACAGCGCAAAATCGTCCGACTTTTGAAACCTTGCAAGATGTGGAATTTGGACATCAAATAAGTACAAGTAAATTGAGTTTGACGACAAATGTGTATTTCATGAATTACCAAAATCAATTGCTTCTTACGGGAGAAATCAATGATGTGGGGGCCTATATTCACTCCAATGTCGCGAAAAGTTACCGACTAGGTGTGGAAGTTTATGGATCTTATCGTTTTGATAAAAAACTAAAATTGACGGGTGGAGTTACCCTAAGTCAAAATAAAATAGCGCAATTCAACGAATACCTTGATACCTATTTAGATACATTGCCATACTATACACAGCAAGTGATTACTCATACGAATACAAACATGTCCTTTTCTCCTAATATTACCGGTAATATTGGTTTTGAATGGGTACCTATAGAAAATTTTAACATTGCTTGGATGACGAAATTAGTGGGAAGACAATACTTAGACAACACTGGAAACATAAACCGAAGCATCGATCCATTTAACTTCTCCAACATTCAATTCAATTACTCCATTTTCGATAAATTCTGCAAGGAAATCCAATTTGGACTAATGG
>JBILRU010000106.1:0-7506 GCA_044372485.1 Crocinitomicaceae bacterium | reverse complement strand
CTCAACTTTTCGGCGAGTGGCAATCGAACTTCGACGAACTAAAATTGAGCATACACGAACTGAAAACGGTAGATGTTTTGGAGGCGATGGACCGAAAGGAACTCGACCTTGGTATTATTGCTGGTCCACACATGGATGCTCGACTACGCACGATTCCGTTGTATCAAGAGGAGATTTACATTTACGCTCCAAGTGTGCCGGAAGAAAGCATTCAAATGTCAGATTTACAAGAAATGCATCCCTGGCTCTTAAATCAAGGTAATTGTCTTCGGACGCAAATGGTCCATTTTTGCCAATTGAAAAAAACGTTGGATGAAAACGCATGGAATTATGAAGGCGGAAATCTTCCGCTCATCATGGAAATGGTTGATCGTCATGGAGGCTATACCTTAATTCCAAGTAATTTTCCATTAACCGAAATTCAAAAGCGTGGAATCAAGACCATTCGTGACTTAAACGCATCTCCGGCAAGAGAAATCATTGCGTTAAGTTCCAACCGAACTGGAAAAACACAAGGCATTGAGGCCTTAGCGCGAAGTATTCAATTTGCCTTCGGACAATCGACAAAACTGAAGCAACTTCAAGTCTTAGACTGGAAATAAAAAAAGGGCTAAACTTTCGTTCAACCCTTCTATATCTTTAATGAAAACTACACTTATTGTGCTGAAGCCAATTTAACGAAGTCGTCGTATTTCACTTCTTTTTTCACCAAATTCACTGCCGTCTTGAAGAAATCTGTTAATTTTTGCTCAGCCAAACGGTCATAAATCCCATTTACCTGTTCTTTGTTTTGCAACAATCGAGCCGCTGTTTCTGTCAATTCTTGATCGTCAGGAGCTGGAAGTCCATATTGCGCATAGTTTCCAATTAATAAACTTTTAGTGAAATCCATCACTTCTTGGTTTGTTAATTGGATGTTATTGTCTTTAAAAATACGGGTTTGAATTAATTGCCATTTCAATGATTTCAAATAAGCATCAAATTCCGCTTCAATATCATCCTCTGTTACCGGCTTCTCCGAAGAAACGCGAATCCATCTTTTTAAAAATGTTTCTGGGAAAGTCATTTTCGTTTCGTTAACCAAGTGGTTGAACACATTACGCGTGAAGATACGGTCTGTATCATCAGCAAACATGCGTTCCAAATCTTTGGAGATTCTAGCGTGAAGCTCTTCCTCCGTTTTCACTTCTTCCGCGAATAACTTCGTGTATAGTTCTTCATTTAAATCCGCCATTTCCATGCGTTTCACATCGGCAATGGTAAATTGAAAGTTCGCTGTTAGTCCTGCAACTTGTTCTTCGCTAATTCCCAACAATGCCGCACAATCTTTATCGTCTTTGGATACATTTTTCGGGTCCAAATCAACTACTTCATTTACTTTCTTTCCTTTCAATGTTTTGATTCCTGCTTTATTTTCGAGGAATTCCATGGAGATTGTTGAAGAGTGACTGATTCCATCTGCTTTCACAGAACCATCGGCATCTTTTTCCTCGAATTTACCCATGACCATATCCTTGTCACCCACAACATCAGAAGAAACCAATTTACCGTAACGGCGACGTAAATCTTCTACTTGTTTATTGATGAGGTCTTTATCGATTTTAACCGTTGCGTAATCGAATTTTGATTTCGCATTAATCGGTAATTCAAAAGATGGGCTGTAACCAATTTCAAAAGAAAATTCAAAATTTTCTGGTTGTTCAAAGTTACCTTTCATTCCCTCATTTTCTTTCGGAATTGGATTTCCAAGGATTTCTAATTTCTCCTCAGAGATGTATCTGTACAAAGAATCATTCGCCAATTTATTTAACTCTTCAGCTAAAACGGATCTTCCAACTTGTTTTTGGATAAGTGCCATTGGAATATTTCCTGGACGAAATCCTGGGATTTTCGCTGTTTTTCTATATTTCTCCAAAGAAGCTTTCACTTTTCCTTGGTAATCAGCTGGAGAAATGTTCACTTTAAGTACAGCATTCTGTGCATCTACTTCTTGACGAGTAATGTTCATTTTATTGTGTTTTTTATCAATTTATGTTAAAAAAAAAGGCCTCGTTAACAACGAGACCTTTTGTGCGGATGGAGGGACTCGAACCCGCATACCTCTCGGCACCAGATCCTAAGTCTGGCGTGTCTACCAATTTCACCACATCCGCAATTCTTTTAATTCATCGGGATCGTTTACCCGCGCCCTAAGAAATTTCTTTCTGATGGGTTGCAAAGATAAAGTTAATTTTCTAAAATGAAAGTATCGTAGGAAAATTATGTTCTTTTTTCCTGCATAATGGACCGAATTTCTTTCATAAATTCAGATGCATACACAAAACTGAGGATTTCTGGATTATCTGTTGTAAGGATGGAATCTTTGTCCCCACTCCACCATTTCTTTCCTTGATGAATGAAAAGGATGTTTTGCCCAATTTCTATCACACTGTTCATGTCGTGAGTAATGACTACCGTAGTCATATTGAATTCTGCGGTAATGTCTTTGATTAAGCCGTCAATAACAATAGATGTTTTTGGATCTAAACCAGAATTCGGCTCATCACAAAACAAGTATTTAGGATTCATCGAGATTGCTCTTGCAATTCCGATTCTTTTTTGCATACCTCCACTACATTCTGCTGGAAACAATTTATTACGTCCCGTTAAATTCACACGATCTAGACAAAAATCAACACGTTTTTGCATTTCTCCTTTCGTCATATTCGTGAACATCGTTAGTGGGAACATGATGTTTTGCTCTACTGTTAAGGAGTCAAACAATGCTACTCCTTGAAACAACATGCCGATTTCCTCACGGATTTGACTGCGTTCAAAGCGTTCCATATCGGTGAAATTTCTTCCATCAAACAGAATCTGCCCTTCGTCCACTTCATACAAACCAACAATGCATTTCGCTAAAACAGATTTTCCTTGTCCAGATTGACCGATGATCAGATTGACCTTCCCATTTTCAAATTGATGGTTAATGTCCGACAAAACTTGTTGTCCATTAAATGATTTCATGACATGTTTAACCTCAATCATGACAACAATAATAATTGTGTTAGAATTAAGTTGGCAACTAAAATAGCAACGCTGCTGCTAACAACAGCTTGAGTGGAAGCTTGTCCGACATTGATTGATCCTCCTTTGACATAATAACCATAGAACGAAGAAACCGAAACAATTAAAAATCCAAATACTACCGTTTTTGTTAAAGCATAGGTTATGTGAAACGGATTAAAAAATGCACGTAATCCCAACACATATGTTTCCGTCGTCGTTAAATTGGTAATCATCAAGGCCATCCATCCACCTAACATACTTAAGGTCATGGAGAAAATAATGAGTATTGGAAAAAACAAAATTGCCGCAATGATTTTCGGTAATACCAAATGATTCAGGGAATTTACTCCCATGATTTCTAGGGCGTCAATTTGTTCGGTAACACGCATGGTGCCAATTTCGGATGCCACATTTGAGCCGACTTTCCCTGCTAAAATCAAGGAAATAATCGTAGGTGAAAATTCTAAAATAGTACTCGATTGAGTAATGTAACCTACCGTGTATTTTGGCAAGAGTGGATTTGACATGCTTGAGGCGGTTTGCAAAGCGATAACACCTCCAATAAAGGTGGACATCAGTGCAACGATGGGCAGGGAACTAATACCAATATTTTCGAGCTCATTGATTAAACGCGAAAAGAATATTTTCCATTTTTTTGGCTTCGTAAAAACCATGGTCAACATCAACGTGTACTTTCCTATGTTCTGTAATAATTTCACGAAGCTAAGTTAAGGATATTTTCTAAGGTGGTGGAAGGTGATTTTGCTTTCATTTTGTTTTTAACTTTGTTTGTGTCGAATTCAAAAAGAGAACAATTTATTGAAACATTGAATCGTTTCGCTCCTGAGGCATTTACGGAATACCTGACGGATTTAATTCTTTCCGCTAAAGTTAAGTTTAAAATCGTTCCCGGAAGAAGCACCAAACTTGGGGACTTCCGCGTGAAATCTGGTGAGGAAAAACCGACGATTACTGTTAATGGCGATTTGAATAAATTCTCGTTTCTCGTGACATCCATCCATGAATTAGCTCATTTAGAGGCTTTTCGAGATCATGGACTTCGAATCCAAGCACATGGACTCGAGTGGAAACAAGCGTATCGCCGATTATTGGAACCCATTTTGGTCAGTAAGGAATTACCCGCAGATGTGGAAAAAGCACTGTGGAAAAATTTCACTAACACGAAAGCTTCCTCGTGTACCGATATTCAATTGAGTCGAACCTTAAAACTTTACGATAAGTCCCAAGGGACAACTTTAGAGGAAATTCCGCACAAAAGCAGGTTTCATTTGAATGGAAAATCATTCGAGAAAGGCTTACTGCGCAGAAGTCGTTATCTTTGTACCGAATTAAAAACAGGGAAACCTTATTTGGTTCATGCACTAGCAACTATTGAATTAATCGAAAAATATGAGCAAAAATAATTACGGACTAATCATGGCAGGTGGCGTTGGAAGTCGTTTTTGGCCAATGTCCACACCTCAAAAACCGAAACAATTCCTTGATGTACTCGGAATCGGTAAATCATTATTACGCCTGACATTCGAACGAATGCTGAAATCTGTTCCATCCGAACACATCTATATTTTAACAAATACTTCGTACCGTGAATTGGTGAAGGAACAACTTCCTGAATTAAGCTTCGAGCAAATTTTGTGCGAACCAATGCGTAAAAACACCGCGCCTTGTATCGCCTACGCAGCTGCCAAGATTCATGCAAGTAATCCAGAAGCAACCCTGATTATCTCTCCTTCCGATCACCTCATCGTGAACGAAACGAGGTTTCAAGAAATCATTTCCACTGCGATTACAGTAGCTAATGAAAATAAACACTTGGTTACCCTTGGAATTGAGCCGAGCCGTCCCGACACCGGATATGGATACATTGAGTTTGATTTAAGTAGCGGAGTGCAAAAAGGACAAGCAACGGAAGTCATTCAGTTTCGCGAAAAACCAAATACGGAAACCGCTCAGCAATTTTTAGATGCAAAAAACTTTTATTGGAATGCGGGTATTTTTATTTGGCGTGCTGATGTGATTCTTGATGCTTTGCACAAATTCCAACCAACACTTCATGAAATTTTCATGTCGGACACAAGTGCTTATGGAACTACGAAAGAAGCAGATTTTTTATATCAAGCGTTTGATCAATGTGAGGATATCTCGATTGACTTCGCGGTGATGGAACATGCCAAAAATGTTTCTGTTGTCCTTTCTGATTTCGACTGGAGTGACCTTGGTACTTGGGGAAGTTTAACAGAACACCTTCCAAAGGATAACGAAGCAAATTCGATTATCGGTGACAATGTGTTTGCCTTTGACTCAAGTAATTGCTTGGTCAACGTACCTAAAGACAAATTGGTTTTGTTAGATGGATTAAACGATTACATCGTTGTTGAATCGGAACACATGCTGATGATTCTGAAATCTTCCAACGAGCAACAACTCAAAAATTACCTGAAAGTTTTAGAAACAAATCGTCCCGAATACTTTCAAAAATAATGGTAAAAATCCGTAACATAGAATTAGGAGAGTTTCCACTTTTACTTGCTCCAATGGAGGATGTGAGTGATCCGCCTTTTCGTGCACTTTGCAAACAACACGGCGCTGACTTAATGTACACCGAATTCATTTCCTCTGAGGGACTGATTCGTGATGCCGCAAAAAGTGTTCAGAAATTAGATATTTTTGAATATGAGCGTCCCATTGGGATTCAGATTTTCGGTTCGGACATCGAAAGCATGATCCAATGTGCTGAAATCATCGATAAGGTGCAGCCAGATTTATTAGATATTAATTATGGTTGTCCAGTAAAGAAAGTAGCATGTAAAGGTGCGGGTGCTGGACTTTTACAAGACATCCCGAAGATGGTGCGCATGACGGAAGCAATCGTTAAAGCAACATCGCTTCCTGTTACCGTTAAAACGCGTTTAGGATGGGATGACGATACCAAATATGTGGTGGAGACTGCGGAAAGATTACAAGATATCGGAATCGAAGCGATTTCCATTCACGGACGTACGCGCAAACAGATGTACAAAGGAGATGCAGATTGGACTTTAATTGGGGAAGTGAAAAACAATTCACGGATGCGTATTCCTGTTTTTGGGAACGGTGATATTGACTCCCCTGAAAAAGCACTGGAATACAAGAACCGCTATGGTGTTGATGGCATTATGATTGGACGCGCAAGCATTGGATATCCTTGGGTATTTAACGAAATCAAACATTTTATGGCAACTGGGACTCACTTAGCTAGTCCTAGCATAGAAGATCGCGTGCAAGCCTGTAAAGATCACCTCGAAATGAGTATCAAATGGAAAGGAATGCAACTCGGAATCAATGAGATGAAGCGTCATTACACGAATTACTTTAAAGGAATTTCACATTTCAAGGAATACCGAACGAAACTCGTTTCAAGTTATGATTTAGATGAAATCTCTGGTATTCTGAATTACATTCAAGCACACGCAGACGAATTTCATTTCGCACAGGCAGCTGAATTCTAAATCAATTTATTGCGGCGGAAGATTCGTCGAACAGGGATTTGAAGACTTCCAAAAACTTCGTTTCGCGTCAACGAGTCGATGCTAAAGAAGTACTTTGTCCCCTTGTTGGTCCATGTCACATGATTATTCGTGCTCGGAACTAATTTGGGTGCAGATGATCCGGAGTAAAATTGATAAATATCTCCTATTTTCTTTAATTTCAATATGGGAGAAAATAAGAAACGAAAATCCTCTCCTTCCTTTCGAAGAATTCCTTTTCTCATGAGTTTATTCAAGAAAAGTTGACCGTAATCATTCATGGAAATCATAGCAGAATAGGTTGGAATCAATACTTCTTTTTCACGCGTTACCTCTTCCTCATTAAAGTCCTCATCTAAGACCGTTTCAATATAATGCTCTTTCACTTTTTGCATACCACCTTCGATGAAACATAGGTCGCCTGTCCATGCTTGAATAAACTCTGCAAAAGGAAAGCCGAAACGCTTGCCAATTTTAGAGAATTGAACAAACATAGAATCTTCCTTATTTTCCTTGAATTTTTCTATATCCAAATGCACATCCACCATGCGCTGTGTGCCAAAGGATGAAGCATAACTCAACGCATTTTCCTTGCGTTTAAAATAAAGTGGATTTGTTTTTTTTAAATAGCTCTTTAATTTAAAACTAGAAGAGTCGCTATCATGGGCGAACATTGCCGTTTCAATACCCAAGGATTTTAACTTGGACCAATTGGAATAAATGACGAGGTGCTCATTTTTGAATTGTTTTTGGGCAAGGAAACGTTTCCAATCCTTGTGAACACCGAGGTGACG
The DNA here is from genome assembly GCA_044372485.1 of Crocinitomicaceae bacterium. GTDB lineage: Bacteria > Bacteroidota > Bacteroidia > Flavobacteriales_D > Crocinitomicaceae > UBA952. The sequence continues at coordinate 137 of JBILRU010000106.1, read as the reverse complement.
CGCACTTATGACTTGCTCTAACACCGTTTTGAAATCGTTTCCTTTGTAAAAGAATAAATAACCGTCACCATAATGTAGGTATGACTTATCTTCTAAATTGTAATAGTATTTGTGATCATTAAAAACGGAGTCAGAAA
>JBILRU010000104.1:0-7558 GCA_044372485.1 Crocinitomicaceae bacterium | reverse complement strand
AAAAATTCAATCCGATCTTAAAGAGAATGACTGTTCATAAAGAAATTAAATAACTAGGACATGGCAAAGAAAGTTGTAGCTTCCCTACAAAAAGGTGGCGGTAAAGAACATACGAAAGTGATTAAAATGGTAAAATCCGAGAAATCGAATTCTTACACATTCAAAGAGGAAATCGTTCACAACGATAAAGTGAAAGAGTGGTTCGCTAAGAACTAATCCTTAAAAAAACCTTGTAAAAAGCTTCCAATTAAGGGAGCTTTTTTTTTATCTTTAAAACATGGGACTATTTGATTTTTTCTCGAAATCTAAAAAAGAAACTCTAGACCAAGGCCTAGAGAAGACGAAACAAACATTCTTTTCTAAGATTGCTCGTATTCTCGTGGGTAAATCCCATGTAGATGATGAAGTGCTGGACAACCTGGAGGAGATGTTGATTACATCGGATGTCGGGGTGGAAACCACACTAAAAATCATCGGCCGAATACAAGCGCGCGTCTCGAAAGATAAGGTTATGGGGACAGCCGAATTAAATCAAGTCCTCCGCGAGGAAATCATTTCGCTACTCGAAGAAAATAATTCCAATCAAAATGGCAACTTAGAAATTGAAAAGCCTGCAGATGGAAATCCCTATGTAATCATGGTCGTAGGTGTAAATGGCGTGGGCAAAACCACAACCATTGGAAAACTTGCACACCAATTTAAAGCTTCGGGATTGAAAGTCGTTCTTGGCGCCGCGGATACTTTCCGTGCAGCAGCTGTGGAACAATTAATTATTTGGTCCAAACGCGTTGATGTGCCGATCGTTCAGCAAGGAATGGGCGCTGATCCAGCGAGTGTGGCATTCGATACCTTACAGTCAGCCAAATCGCAAGGAGCAGACGTTGTCATCATCGACACAGCCGGACGACTTCACAACAAAGTGAATTTAATGGCGGAGTTGACGAAAATCAAACGTGTGATGGAAAAAATCATTCCAGGTGCACCTCATGAAATTTTGTTGGTATTGGATGGCTCAACTGGACAAAACGCCTTTGAACAAGCGAAGCAATTCGCTCAAGCAACAGACATTAACGCATTGGCGGTTACCAAATTAGATGGCACAGCAAAAGGCGGTGTGATCATTGGAATTTCCGACCAAATGAAAATCCCTGTGAAATATATTGGGATTGGCGAGAAAATGGAAGACCTCCAACTTTTCGACCGAAAATTATTCGTTGAATCCTTGTTCTCCGAATAAATCCACCAATACTTTTTACGAAGCTTATTGATTCATGGACTGTAATCCAACGTAGTCTGCGTACAACCCTTTCAACTCCATCAAGGACTGATGCGTTCCGGACTCTTCCACTTTTCCAGCCTGCAATACTAAAATTTGATCGGCGTTTCGAATCGTAGAAAGACGGTGCGCAATGACCACTGAGGTTCTTCCCTTCATCAACTTATCCAACGCATCTTGTACCAATCGTTCGGATTCAGAATCCAAGGCAGAAGTCGCTTCATCCAATATTAAAATCGTTGGATTCTTTAAAATCGCTCGCGCAATCGCTATGCGCTGTTTTTGTCCACCGGAAAGTTGAATTCCTCTATCCCCTACTTCTGTGTCTAGTTTATTTGGAAAAGCATCGATGAATTCCCAGGCATTGGCTTGTTTCGCTGCTTCAATGATTTGCTCCTCCGTTGCCGCTGGATTACCAAATAAGATGTTCTCACGAATGTTTCCTGAGAAAAGGATCACTTCCTGGGGAACGATCGCCATCTGCTCTCTAAGCGCATTTAATTCGAAATCCTTCGCTGGAATTCCATCAAACGTGATTCCACCTTCGCTTAAAGCATAGAATTGCAACAATAAATTCGAAATCGTCGACTTACCTGATCCACTTTGCCCAACAAGTGCCAAGGTTTGATTTTGCTTGATATCGAAGGAAATTCCTTTCAGGACCTCCACGTCGCTTCGTTGTGGATAGGAGAATCGAACGTTGTCAAAAGAAATGCTTCCCGTTAAACGATCCTTTCTTGTTCCATGATTCAATTGAACTTCGGTATCCTGTTGAATGATGTCCATTAAATTTTCCGTCGCACCGATCGCTTTTTGGACACTTGCATACAAATCCGGCAGGGATCCAACGGATGCACCCATCATGATTGTGAACAAGACAAATTGATAGAATCCTTCCGTATTCAATTCTGGATTCGCTCCCTGTGTCATCAATAATCCCCTCCAGACGATGAACACAATTGCACCGAATAAACAGAAGATGATGAAGGAAACGAATAGACCGCGCCAAATTCCACTTCGAACATTCAAATCGCGGGTTTGTTGCGTGGATTTTTTGTAGTTGGAAAAAATGAATAACTCATTGGTAAATGACTTCACGTTAGCGATACCCGTTAACGCTTCCTCTACGATGGAATTCGACTGAGCAATGTAATCTTGAGCTTCTTTGCTTAGTTTGCGGATGTAACGTCCGAAGATAACTGCAACAATGGCCATCACCGGAACGGTTCCTAGCATGATCAAGGCTAATTTCCATGAAATAAAGAAAAGGAATAAAATTCCACCGACTACGATGATGATTTGACGAAAGAACTCTGCGATGGTCGTTCTTAGGGTTTCTTGGATTTGTGCGATGTCCGAAGACAAACGACTTGTCAACTCTCCAACTTTGTTTCGGTTGAAAAAGTCCATGGGCATGTACACCAATTTTGAGAAAGCATCGTTTCTCAAATCCCTCAAGGCATTTTCTGTCACATTATTAAAAAGTACGACGCGTACAAAAGAGAACAAAGATTGAAAGCCGAACAGGACAAATAACGAAATTGCCACGCTGTTGATATTGGACATATCAATGAGTCCTATTGCGTCCGATACGTTCGTTGTAGAAGCACCTGCACCCAACAATTTACCCATTAGGTAAGGAAAAACGAGTCCAGCAGAAGTACTAAGCACTAAAAATATCCACCCGATAAAATATATTCCAGCATATGGTTTGAGGTACGCGAAAATTCCCTTCGCTTTCTTAATGCTTGATTTAGTGATTTTTACCTTCTCTTTTTGGTCTTTTTTTGGTCTCAGCATCGATTATTTCTTTTTACAAATTTACGTCGCTTTAAGCGGTAAAGTAGATTTTTTAAATAATTTTGTCGAAAGAATTTGAAATTTTAAAAAAATCAATATCTTTGCAACCCAAAATAGATTACATAATTAAGATACGACATGAAAAGAACGTTTCAACCATCGGTAAGAAAAAGAAGAAACAAACACGGATTCCGAAGCCGTATGGCTACAAAAAATGGTCGTAGAGTTTTAGCTGCGCGACGCAAAAAAGGAAGAAAGAAATTAACTGTTTCTGACGAACCTTTCCACAAACGTTAATTCTTTTTCAAAGATATGTAAGCCCTGACCAAACGTCAGGGCTTTTTTTGTTTATCTCGGATTTTCGTTTTGCGGCACTACAGAGGAGTATCGCAACAGTGCAACCGCAACACCGCACCACGAGATTTGCAACGCACACACTGCGCCGAGGAACTTTCTTTTCGACAATACAGGAAGCGCTGTAAGTGCATTATTGTTAGGTAGGATTCCAAATCCTGCGATACGCAGCATAAAAAAGCCCCCAACATTGCTGTCAGAGGCCTTATCTAAGCTCTTGCTGATTGATGGAAAGGGCTTAGACCAAAACTTGAGGAGCTGCGGCTAAAATAGAAGGGTGTGTCTCTGCAGCGAACTTTTCAAAATTAGCGACAAACTTCTCAGCTAAACTTGCCGACGTTGCATCGTAAGCCGCTTTATCTGCCCACGTATTTCTTGGATTCAATAATTCTGCTGGAACACCTTCACATGATATCGGGAAGGCTAAATCAAAAATTGGCATCTTCTCAAATGCAACACTATTCAATTTACCAGTTAAAGCTGCTGTAATCATCGCTCGTGTGTACGAAAGTTTCATTCGACTACCGACGCCATAGGATCCACCGGACCATCCTGTGTTGATTAACCACACATTGATATCGGTTCCCGCTAATTTATCTCCTAGCAACTTCGCGTATTTCGCGGGATGCAAAGGAAGGAAAGCTGCACCGAATCCTGCGGAAAAGGTAGTCGTTGGTTCCGTAATTCCTACTTCTGTTCCAGCAACTTTCGCTGTGTATCCGGACATGAAGTGGTACATTGCTTGCTCCGTCGTTAACTTAGAGATTGGAGGTAACACACCAAATGCGTCAGCGGTTAGAAAAAATATGTTTTTTGGTGAACCACCAATTGATGGAACAGCAATGTTTTCGATGTGATTGATTGGATAAGAAACGCGTGTATTCTCCGTAATGAATCCATCCGTATAATCTGGCGTAGATGATCCATCCACGAAACCAATGTTCTCTAACAAGGCTCCAAAACGAATGGCATCATATATCTGTGGTTCTTTCTCGCGGCTTAAATCAATGGTTTTTGCATAACATCCGCCTTCGAAGTTAAATACGCGGCTTTCGCTCCATCCGTGTTCATCATCCCCAATTAATCGACGATTCGGATCAGATGATAAAGTTGTTTTCCCTGTCCCTGAAAGTCCGAAGAAAATCGCTGTGTCACCAGCTTCTCCAATATTTGCGGAACAGTGCATGGAAAGTACATTTTTCTCGTGTGGAAGAATGAAATTCAAGGCAGAGAAAATTCCTTTCTTAATTTCACCCGTATACCCTGTTCCTCCAATTAGAATCATTTTTTTCGTGAAGTTCAAAATGGCGAAATTTGCTTGACGTGTACCGTCAATCGCTGGATCCGCTAGAAAGCTAGGAACACAGACGATATGCCACTCCGGCATAAACGTTTCGATTTCACTATCCGTCAAACGCAAAAACATATTGTGCGCAAACAAACTAGACCATGGAAGTTCTGTTACAACACGAATGTTCATTCGGTATTTTTCCTCCGCACACGCAGCAACGTCGCGAACATAAATGTCTTTTCCATTTAAAAACTCATTCATTCGGTCGTAAAGCGCATCAAATTGCTCCGGTGTAAATCCAATATTTACATTTCCCCACCAAACGGCATTTTCGGTCTTTTCATCGCGGACAATGAAACGGTCTTTTGGAGATCTTCCCGTAAACTCTCCGGTTTCAATCGCAAGCGCACCAGTATCTGTTAACATCCCTTCACCGAGAATGATGCAGTCTTCAACAAGCTCAGCTGGACTCAAATTCCAAAACTGCTCTCCTAGATTTGTCAATCCAATTGAAGCTGCTAAATCAGCATTCTTTCCAAATTTACCTTGTAGTTCCATGTCCATTTATTTGGCACAACTTCTGCTGTACAGTTAGTCTGCAAAATTACTTTGAGTCTTGTGATTAAACTATGATTTTGATTAGTTTTTGCTAACATATAAGCGGATGTCCTGTGCATAAAATAATTTTTAAATTTCCATTTTTTTTAGTATATTCAAGTAAGTGTCAAAGCTACACTTAGCGCCAGTAAAACGTATAAAATCGAAACAATGCGCGCAATAATTCTTAGTTTTATAAAAATTAATTTTTCTACATGATACGAAGCACAGCGCTTATATTTTCTGGACTTTTCTTTGCCTTTTGCATGAATCCATCCAAACACAATCTGACTCCTTCTTTTCCGGACGCTCCTACAACGTGGTATTCAAGCGAATTGGACTCGTTGAACGGAAAAGTAAGTCACGAACAAGCCTTGGCTTATGAAAAATCCATCGTTGTCATCGCTAACAAAAATAACCTGCTTCCTTTAGGGAACCTGGACTTCAAAAGTGCGCATATATCCATCGGTGGGAACCCAACTGTTTTTCACAACGGACTCGATCGCTATGTCTCGAATGATCAACTTTTACGTCCCAGCTTACATTCAAACGAGTTAAAAGAATTCATAAAACAAGCACAGCACGATGTCATTTTTCTAAGTATTCACGCAACGAAGGAAACCAAAATTGATTCTCTAGACGCGACTATTTTCAATGCTTTACCTCATCATTCGAAGGTCATTCTTTGTGTGTTTGGCGATCAATCTATAATTGCTCAACTTCCAACAAAAGGAATTGATGCCATTATTTGGGCAAAAGAAAACCACGAAATTGCACAAGAACGCGTGAGTCAATTAATTTTTGGTAGCATTGGCGCAACAGCGAAGCTTGGAATGGAACTACATTCCTTAGATCAAGTGTTTCCAGTTGAACTAGCGATTCAAACCTCATCTAACGGACGATTAAAATTCAGCTGCCCAGAAGAAATAGGTGTCGATTCCAAGAAATTAAGCGGCATCGATCTCATCGCTCAAGAAGGAATTGAAAAAGGTGCGTATCCCGGTTGTCAAGTGTTGGTGGCTGTCAACGATCAAATTATCTGGCGCAAATGTTACGGAAAGCAAAGCTACGATGCGAATGCGACTACCGTTCAAAACAATGATGTTTACGACATTGCTTCCGTGACAAAAATTGCAGCTTCCACTTTGTTAGCCATGCATTTGCAAAGCAAAGGACAATATTCCTTAGACAAAAAATTGAAAGAGTACATTCCCGAAGTGACAGGAGATGGTCCATTTGGGAACATATTGATTCGTGATATGATGGCTCATCAAGCTGGACTCACACCATGGATTCCGTTTTACAAACGAACACTTCAAAACGGGATATGGAATTCAACTATTTATAGTCAAGTACAAAGACCTGGTTTCGAGCGACAAGTTGCTGCCGGACTTTACATCAACGATGCCTATACGGATAGCATGTATGCCCAGATTTTGAGATCAACGCTGGGACCAAAGAAGTATGAATATTCAGATTTGTGTTACTATTTTACACAAAAAATACTGGAAAAACAGATTGGACAAAAACAAAATACATATTTAGAAAAAGAGATTTATCGTCCAATGGGACTGCGCTACATGCGCTACCTACCTTTAGAGCATTTCGATAAATCACACATCATTCCTACGGAAAATGACCAAGTATTTCGCAAGCAGTTACTTCATGGATTTGTTCACGATCCCGGAGCTGCCATGCTTGGTGGAGTTGCTGGACATGCAGGAATTTTCGCGAATGCAACAGATCTAGCGAGCATCATGCAGCTGTTTTTAAACAAGGGGAAATACGCTGGAATGGAGTTCTTTTCGGAGACTGTTTGTAACGAATACACTAAACAACAATTTCCGGGCAACCGACGCGGCGCTGGATTCGATCGTCCAAATGCAAGTGGTGGCGGAACCTGTGACGAATTAGCTTCCTATCTAAGTTTTGGCCATTCTGGATTTACAGGCACACTCGCTTGGGCGGATCCAAAAAACAAGGTAATCTTTATTTTCTTATCGAATCGGGTGAATCCAAGTCAGGACAATTGGAAAATTAGAGACATGAATATCCGCACGCGCATTCAACACGTCATCTATCAATCCTTGCAATAAGGATTAATTTTCATTCACGAAGAAAACGGCATTCGCAATCATCAATTTTCCATTTTCCCAGAATCCGCGGAATAAGGGATTATCGATGAAGTAGATAATGGCACCGTCTCCGTAGGATTGATATCCCGCAATGGATGCTTCCGA
>JBILRU010000103.1:0-7639 GCA_044372485.1 Crocinitomicaceae bacterium | reverse complement strand
AAATACCGACTTCAAAAAGCCTTTGAAGCAAAGAATGTCGACTTAATCTTGAAATACTCTTCCGATATTGGACATTACATCGGAGACGCGCATGTTCCTCTGCACACTACAGAAAACTACAACGGACAAATGACAGGTCAGCGCGGGATTCACGGGCTTTGGGAAAGTCGTTTAGTGGAAATCAATGCGGAGGACTACGATTATTTCGTGGGGAAAATCAAGTACGTTTCTAATGTTCAGGATGTAGCTTGGGAGGCGGTTCGTGCTTCTCACCTAGCCTTAGATTCTGTTTTACGCATCGAAAAAGAATTAACAAAGGAATTTCCATCGGACCGTAAATACAGCTATGAGCAACGAGGAAACACGACGATTTCCGTTTATTCAAAAGAATTTTGTTATGCCTATCACCAACGAATGAACAACATGGTCGAACGACGACTGAAAGCCGCGATTTTAGCAGTTGGATGCATTTGGTACACCGCATGGGTGGATGCTGGTCAACCTGATCTTAGTAAACTACAAGCCGTTCCACCGTCCGCTGAATTACTGAAAGAGTTTGCAGATTTGGACGCACACTTTCACAACGACAAGCATTTTGGGCGGATTTGTGATTGAGGGAATGATTGAATTAAAAACTCGTTGAATGTTTTTAGTTGAACTGTTCTATAATTCAAAAAACTGTTTTAACGTTTTTAGTTGAACCGTTTTTTAATTCAAAATTGTCAAATTCAAAAAAAATCAAAAAAGCTGTTTTACCGTTGATAGTTCAACTGTTTTTTAATTCAAAATTACCAAATGATTTAACTCAAACTGCGGTAACGGATGCGTTTTGGACCGGCATCGCCGAGGCGTTTGCGACGGTTTTCTTCGTATTCTGAGTAGCTTCCTTCAAACCAATACACTTGTGAATCTCCTTCGAATGCGAGGATATGTGTGCAAATACGATCCAAGAACCAACGGTCGTGAGAAATGACTACTGCACATCCTGCAAAGTTCTCAATTCCTTCTTCCAAAGCACGCAGGGTATTTACGTCGATGTCGTTGGTTGGCTCATCAAGTAATAACACGTTTGCTTCTGTTTTAAGGGTCATGGCAAGGTGAAGTCGGTTTCGTTCTCCACCGGATAGGATTCCCACTTTTTTGTTTTGATCGGCACCGATGAAATTGAATTTCCCCAAATAGGCACGTGAATTAATTTTTTGATTTCCGATTTCTACGTATTCTAAACCGTTTGAAACGACATCAAACACTGTTTTATCTGGATGTATGTCCTTATGAGTTTGATCGACATATCCAATTTTTACTGTTTCTCCAACTGTAAATTCTCCTTGGTCAACTTTCAGTTCATCCATGATCATTTTGAAGATGGTTGTCTTCCCAGCACCATTTGGACCAATAATACCTACAATTCCCGCTGGTGGTAATTTAAAGTTCAAATCGTCATAAAGCATCTTGTTTCCAAAGGATTTCCCTACATGAACTGCATCGATGACATTATTCCCAAGTCGAGGTCCATTTGGAATCGGAATCTCCAAAACCGCATCTTTTTCACGCGCGTCTTCAGACAACATTTTATCGTAGTTCTGCAAACGCGCCTTGCTTTTCGCTTGACGAGCTTTTGGATTCATACGCACCCACTCTAGCTCACGTGCTAGCATTTTTTGACGTTTGGACTCTGTTTTCTCCTCTTCTTTTAATCTGTTTCCTTTTTGCTCGAGCCAAGAAGAGTAATTCCCTTTCCATGGAATTCCTTCTCCACGGTCTAATTCAAGAATCCACCCAGCAACATTATCTAAGAAATAACGGTCGTGAGTAACGGCTATCACCGTTCCTTTGTATTGTTGTAAATGTTGTTCCAACCAGTCGATTGACTCTGCGTCCAAGTGGTTTGTCGGCTCATCAAGCAAAAGAATGTCTGGATTTTGCAATAACAAACGACAAAGTGCCACTCTGCGTTTTTCTCCTCCCGACAATGTTTCAATCAACTGATCGTCTGGTGGACAACGCAAGGCATCCATCGCGCGTTCGAGTTTGGTGTCCAATTCCCAGGCATCTAAGGCATCAATCTTATCAGATACTTGTCCTTGACGAGCGATTAATTTGTCCATTTTATCTGGATCATTGAGTATTTCCTCATCCATGAACGCTGCATTGATTTCTTCGAATTCTTTCAAGGCATCCACCGTTTCTTGCGCGCCTTCCATCACGATTTCTTTCACGGTTTTCGTTAAATCCAAATCTGGTTCCTGTGCTAGGTATCCAACAGTGTAACCTGGTGAAAAAACCACATCTCCTTGAAAAGATGGGTCGAGTCCAGCAATGATTTTCATGACCGTCGATTTCCCGGAACCATTCAAACCGATTATTCCGATTTTAGCCCCGTAGTAAAAGGACAAGTAAATATTTTTAATAATTTGCTTTCCAAGTGGCGTGGTCTTGGAAACTCCCACCATGGAGAAAATGATTTTTTTATCGTCTGACATGACTATATTTTAATTGGTTAAAAAATGAGCATTTTGTTATTGGAGGAATTAATCCAACTTTACTTTATCGTATTCTTTCGTATTTAGGATTTGAATGGCACGTTGCAAGATTTCATTCGAATCGTTGTAAATCTGAAACATTTCATTTGTCCCCCACATATCTGAAGCAATGTTTGATTTCAAACGTAGCTTGATTAAATGCTCGCTCGTTTTATATCCCGCCTCATCGAACTTCAACTCCGGATCCTCTTTTTGAACGTACGCAAAAAATGCATCCATGAATGCTTGATCGCATTGAAAATTTGTTTTAAACGCTTCAAACGTTGGATATTGAGCCTTTAATTCTGCTCTCTTGTCATTCACAAAGTTGAAGGAGAAATTATTGACAAATCCACCCTGAATTAACTCACCAAAATACTTAGAATTCTCTGTCGTGTCAAGTGGGACAAAGAAATCCGGCATGATTCCACCACCTCCATAAACCGTGCGGTGCGTTTTTAAGGTCTCAAATTTCAATGAATCTGGCATTTTGATGGAATCTGCATGGATAAACTCTCCATTCAAAAATCGCTGCGTAATGTCCTTGCGGTACGTTTCTGTATCCTCGTAAGGTTTCTGAATAAATCTTCCCGTCGGTGTGTAATAACGTGCAATAGTTAAACGAATCTCCGATCCATCAGAAAGCGGCATTGGACGTTGCACAAGTCCTTTACCATAAGTTCTTCGCCCAACAACGAGTCCACGATCCCAATCTTGAATGGATCCAGAAAGAATCTCACTCGCGCTAGCGCTGTATTCGTCCGTCAACAAGATCAACTTCCCTGCTTCAAACAATCCTTTTTTTCCAGCACGCAAATTACTACGTGGTTGAGATCTTCCCTCAGAGTACACAACCAATTTATCACCGGACAAAAATTCATCCGCTAATTTATGTGCTGCGTCTAAAAGTCCACCACCATTTCCTTGTAAGTCGAAAATCAAGTTTTTCATTCCTTGTGCTTTCAGTTGATTCATGGCTTTCAACACCTCCTCCATCGTTGTTCTCGAGAAACTATTTAGTTTGATGTAACCCGTTTCTTTGTCAATCATGTAAGAAGCATCAACAGAATAAACCGGGATTTTATCTCTTGTGACGGTGTATTCCAAAATTTTGTTTCCCTTTCTGCGCACAGTGACTTTCACTTTCGTTCCAAGTTCACCCATTAATTTTGTACGCACTTCTTGGTTTTTTAGTCCGATTCCGGCAATATTCACTGCGTCTACCGCGATGATTTGATCTCCTGGCAGAATTCCCAATTTCTCCGATGGTCCGCCCGGAATCGTTGCAACAACATGCAATGTATCCTTCATGATTTGAAAACGGATTCCAATTCCCACAAAACTCCCATTAATACTTGATTGCGCTTCGTTCAATTCCTCTGCAGGAATGTATGTTGAATGCGGGTCCAATTTCTCCAACATGGCCATAATCGCCTCTTCCGTCAATTCTTTCCCATTCACTGGGTCCACGTAAAAACGAAGAATATTGTCCATTACTTCATCAAATTTCTGCGAAGTACTGCGTTCCGATGGATCAAACTGACTGAATCCAATCATAGGAATTAGGCACACAAATAATACAAAGAATTTTTTCATGGTTTTGATTTAGAAAGAGAAAAACAAAAATAGTAACTCCCTCGGATGAATGCGCAGAAACATTAACTTTGTTTAAAAGATTTTTGAATTATATGAAGAAAGGAAAGAACCATCGGATAAAAACGTTTCTCAGAAAGTCTGGCAAAATACTGAGCACTTTTTCCAAATGGTTTTCCATCCTCCTTTTTTCTTATCTCTGCATTTACTTTGTTCTTTCATTTATCCTCTCACGAATCACCGTTGAGGGACAAAACCAAAAAAATTCCTGCATCAAAATATATTTAATGAAATCGGGCGTTCATACTGATTTTGTTCTACCAATAAAAACAGATATCATTGACTGGACAAAGTCCTTTCCACGAGAAAACACCGGCTTCAAAGACAGCACCACAAAACTGATCGCCATCGGTTGGGGAGATAAAAACTTTTATATGAATACACCAGAATGGTCAGATTTAACCGTCAAAACAGCCGTTTCTGCCATGACAGGACTTGGTGCTTCGGCAATTCATGCAACATATCACTACGAAATTCTCAGTGATCGTCCGGTTATTCAATTGTACCTTTCTAAAAAACAATACCGTCAATTGGTCCGATACATTCAAGATCAATTGGTCATCAACAAGAATGGAAACACGGTATATATTCCAGCTTCAAATAAAAAAGTAGTGAGCGGGAACGACGCATTTTATAAGGCAAATAACCGATACAGCATGATGTTGACTTGTAATTCATGGATTAATCGTGGATTAAAAGCTTGCCATAAACGAGCTAGTTTGTGGACGCCATTTGCCAGTGGTATTTTTTATCAGTATGGAAAATAAACGCCTAACCCTCGTCCTTTTTCTATGTTTTCAACTTTCAATTTTTGGACAAATGATTCCAATGGACACTTCACAGCGATTTATCATTTTCATTAACGGGAATCGCGGGCCTAAAGCAAATCACGAGACTACTGACAATCGACTTCATGAAAAAGATCCAACAGGATACTGGTATGCCTTGGACGATACCATTCTAAAAAGATTTCCAGGAGTTACTCCCATATATTTTGATGGACATCATCCGGTTGGGACTTCACAACACCGAACGGATTTCAATTTTGCCAAGTCCTATTTTCTCTCTCGCTTTTGCTGGATTTCCAAACGCAGTCGGTGGGTATTGAATAAAAAGCCGAATCCAGAAGGATTTCAATTGCGTGTCACTCATGGTCAAATCGCCGGAGAAAACCTTTTGAACTACTTTGCGCAAAAAGGAATCCCCTTGAATCAGGTGAAAATCGATGTGGTTTGTCACAGCATGGGTTATGCCTACTCACTTGGAATGTTTGACGCGTTAAAGTCCCAGGTCAAGTTTGGTAAACTACTGATTTTGTCGCCGGAAAACGCGAGTGCACAGGGACGTGACTGGAGCTATTTCGACGAAGTATGGCAGTATGGTGCTCGTGCTGACGACAAAGAATCGGATGCAATCTGTTTCCAAGATGGAATCGCACCACAAGTTGCGATACCCGGAATTGAAAACGTGCCTTTTTCACATGGTGGACGAATTTTTATTCCTGCATCTTGGCCAAAGAGCAAAAAAGGATTCATCAAAAGCCACCATTTAGTGTATTACCAATGGTTTCATGAAATCAAACCAGGTGATCGTGGATACTTTCAGTTATAAAATAAAGGGATATTAAGCATCCTTTTTCTCGTGAAAATCTAGGTGTACTCCAAACGCGTAATTCCCGAAAATTCTTAACTTTGGGACCAATGATTCAAACAAATTTCGACCTCAAACCATACAATACCTTTGGCATATCTGTCAAAGCAGATCGATTTGCCACATTTTCCTCCATTCCGGAACTTCAAACGATACTTCCTGAACGAATGAATGATCCACTATTGATTTTAGGTGGAGGCAGTAATTTACTGCTCACAAAAGACTTTCATGGACTTGTTTTAAAAAATGAAATACTCGGAATCGAGGTTATTTCAGAAACAGATGATATCGCGATTGTTCAATCAGGTGCTGGAGAAACGTGGCATGAGTTCGTCATGAGATGCATTGATTTAAACTTGAGTGGACTAGAAAACTTAAGTTTAATACCTGGAAGTGTGGGCGCGAGTCCGATGCAAAACATTGGTGCTTATGGAGTTGAAATCAAGGATTGTTTTGAGTCGCTAACGGCTTACCATCTAGAAAGTGGCGAAGTTCACACCTTTGACAAGCAAGAATGTGCATTCGGATATAGAGAAAGTGTATTTAAACATGAATACAAAGGACAATACGTTATTTGCACGGTTTCCTTTCGATTAAGAAAGAATGCTGTCGTGAATACTTCCTATGGAGCAATTTCCTCTGAATTAGAAAATCAGGGAATACAGAATCCAAGCATTCGCGATGTCAGCAATGCGGTAATCGCGATTCGCCGATCCAAACTACCTGATCCAAAAGTGATTGGAAATGCAGGAAGCTTCTTCAAGAATCCAATTGTACAGAACTCCGTTTACGAGGCCATTCATAAAGATTATCCAGACGCACCACATTATCCCGTGGATGAACAACAGTGCAAATTAGCAGCCGGATGGTTGATTGAAAAGGCGGGATGGAAAGGGAAAACCGTTGAAACATATGGCGTTCACACATTACAAGCATTAGTATTAGTGAATTACGGAGGAAGTACAGGGAATCAAATCTATGACTTATCTTCGCAAATTATTTCTGACATAGAATCCAAGTTCGGAGTTACCCTGGAACGCGAAGTCAACATATTGTAAATAAAGGCATACACAAGGCATGAAAGTTTCATACAACTGGTTAAAAAAATACATTCAAACTGACTTAAGTCCGGAAGAATTGGGTAAAATCCTTACAGACACGGGACTCGAAGTAGAAAGCATTGAGAAAATGGAAGCCATTGAAGGTGGGCTGCAAGGTGTTGTAATCGGACACGTATTGACTTGTGAAAAACATCCCGATGCCGACAAATTAAATGTAACCACCGTTTCCATCGGAACAGAAGAACTACAAATAGTTTGTGGCGCACCGAATGTTGCTGCCGGACAAAAAGTGGTGGTTGCCACAGTTGGAACAACCTTGTACCCTAATCCAGGAGAAGCATTTCACATTAAAAAGGCGAAAATTCGTGGGGTGGAATCCTTCGGGATGCTTTGCGCAGAAGACGAATTAGGCATTGGACATTCCCACGAAGGAATCATCGTTCTTCCGGAAAATATAGAAATTGGAACACCGGCAAGTGCATACTTTGATTTATCCGACGATTTTCAAATAGAGATTGGATTAACGCCGAATCGTGCAGATGCCATGGGACACATTGGCGTAGCGAGAGATATCAAAGCAGCATTGAATTTTCATCAGAACACCGATCTACATATAGAATGGCCGAAGGTGAATGCTCTTGAAGTAACAGGAAGTTTACCCATCCATGT
This sequence comes from Crocinitomicaceae bacterium, assembly GCA_044372485.1. GTDB lineage: Bacteria > Bacteroidota > Bacteroidia > Flavobacteriales_D > Crocinitomicaceae > UBA952. The sequence goes on along the minus strand of JBILRU010000103.1, from coordinate 84 downwards.
GGAAATAGAAAACCAAGAAAATTGTTTGCGTTATTGCGGAGTGAGCATGGACAATGTGCAAGTTGCTCCATCACCAGAATGGTT
>JBILRU010000102.1:0-7641 GCA_044372485.1 Crocinitomicaceae bacterium | reverse complement strand
TGGACGTCGAACCAAATTTTCCGACATCACGTTTTGATTTTCAAGATGAGCCTTTCACCAATTTATTAACTATTGGAGCTTCCACCCGAACAAAAGGAGAAGCCATGGTAGCTGAATTTTCAAATTTTGGAGCGGAAACAGTAGATGTTTTTGCACCTGGATTGGAAATTTACAATACTGTTCCGCAAAGTGCTTATATGAATTTACAAGGAACTTCGATGGCAGCGCCAATGGTTGCTGGTGCTGCAGCCATGTTGAAATCGTATTTCCCAAGCTTGAGCATGTGGACAATCAAATCCATTTTATTAGAATCAGCTACGGTTTACCCAGGTTTTGATTTTCCTTCGAAATCGGTAACAGGCGGAATCATCAACTTGAAAAATGCCGTGAAAATGTGTCAAAAAGCTGAGAAAACACAAAAATAAGATGCGTACATCGTTACTCTTCCTTTTTTTATTTTCCACCTCTTTGCTTTGGTCACAGTGGGAACTTACCTTTCGTCTCAATCGACTCGTGGATAACTGGCATTTATCGGCAACTAAGGCGGACTTTCAACAGTACTTCACTTCAACAACAGAAGATTTTGTATTCCTAGGCACAGCGCCGGGGGAACGTTGGGATAAACCAGCATTTCAATCTTTTTGTAAACCTTATTTCGACAAAGGAAAGGCCTGGGACTTTAAACCGAGTAAACGAATATGGAATTTTACCGCGAACGGAACAGTCGCTTATTTCGATGAGGATCTGGATACATGGATGGAGTCTTGCCGTGGAAGTGGCATTTGTATCTTGGATGCAAATGGAGAGTGGAAAATCGCATACTATAACTTGACAGTACTGATTGAAAACGAGAAAATCAAGGAATTCATAAAGCTTCGCAAAGAATAATGTTTGTTCCAGACAATACGCTGAAATCCGCAAAGAATTACTTTTACGATCGGCTTGATTCCCATTTTTCTACCACAGAATTAAAGTCCATGTGGAGTCAGTTGATGTGTAAACGAATGAATTGGACATCTAGTGACTTGTTATTGAATCAAAGTGAACGCTTGTCGGAATCCGATCTTTTGTACGTGCGAAGTTTCGTGAAAGGATTACTGAACAATGTTCCCTTTCAGTATTTGGTCGGTGAAACAAATTTTTACGGCTTAGTGATTTCCTGTGATAAACGTGCATTGATTCCTCGTCCAGAAACGGAGGAATTGGTGGAGTGGATCATAGAAACAAATGCTCATCCCAAGCGGATAATCGATTGTTGTACAGGGACAGCCTGTATAGCTTTGACATTAAAATCAGCGTATCCAAATGCACATGTTCAAGCATTAGATTATTCCAAAGAAGCATTGGACTTAAGTGCAGAAAATGCAAAAAAGCTGAAGTTAGATTTGGAATTGATCCACGAGGATGCGCTTCATTTTACAGAGCGTTTTCTCTCGGAAGCATACGAATACGACATCATCGTTTCAAATCCACCGTACATTCCGGAACATGAAAAAAACACGATGTCGGCACATGTGCTCGAACACGAACCGTCGATGGCTCTGTTTGTAGACGATCAAGACCCCATTATTTTTTACAAGGAACTCATCAAATTCGCTGATCTCAAATTGGTCAAAGGAGGATTCTTGTTTCTTGAACTTCATGAATTATATGGAGAGGAAGTGAGAGAATACCTCCAATTATTTGAATTTGAACAAATTGAAATCCGAAAAGATTTACAAGGTAAATCACGCATGTTGAAAGCGCAAAAAGTGTAACTTTAACCTATGAATGCGATTCAGGCAAAAGCGGAAATTGAACAACTAATGAAGGTGTTAAATCACCACAATCATTTGTATTATGTTCAAAATTCACCTGAAATCTCTGACTATGATTTTGATCAATTACTCAAAAGCCTAGAAAAGTTAGAGAAAGAATTCCCGGAGTTTACTTCTGTAAATAGTCCAACCAAGCGTGTCGGCGGTGACCTAACCAAGAAATTTCAAGCGATTTCTCATCGTTACCCAATGATGTCTTTATCCAATACCTATTCTGAAGAGGAAATCATGGATTGGGAGAACCGCATAAAAAAATCAATCAACGAAGACATTGAATACGTTTGTGAACTTAAATATGACGGTGTGGCCATTGGAATTCGTTACGAAAATGGACAATTAACCGCTGCTGTTACAAGAGGTGATGGTGAAAAAGGAGAATTGGTCACCACAAACGTTAGAACTATTCGAACGGTTCCCCTGCAATTACAGGGAGATTTCCCACTTGACTTTGAGATTCGTGGAGAGATTTTCATGCCGCACGAACAATTTGTTTTGCTTAACCAAGAACGCGAGGAAGCTGGAGAAGCATTGTATGCGAATCCGAGAAATACGGCTTCTGGAACCTTGAAATCCTTGGATTCTAAAGTTGTTTCAGAACGTAAATTGGATTGTTACCTCTATGGACTTTACGGCTTGAATGAATCGCAAACTGGACATTTTGAGTCCGTGTTAAAAGCAAAAGAATGGGGATTCCGCATTCCACCTCCAGAAAATCGGTTCATTGAGAAAACGAATAGCATCCAAGGAATCATGGATTTTATCCATTTTTGGAACGAAGAACGAAATAACTTGCCTTTTGATATTGACGGGATTGTCATTAAAGTAAATTCTTACGATCAACAACGCAAATTGGGATTCACGGCAAAGTCTCCTCGTTGGGCAATCGCGTATAAGTTTAAAACAAATCAGGTTGAAACGCTTTTAGAAGCAGTGACCTATCAAGTTGGACGAACGGGAGCAATTACTCCAGTAGCGAACTTAAGACCCGTTCAATTGGGTGGTACAACCGTGAAAAGAGCATCCTTGCACAATGCGGATCAAATAGAGAAACTTGATTTGCATTCGGGAGACCTCGTTCAAGTGGAAAAAGGGGGAGAAATCATCCCGAAAATTGTTGGTGTTAATGTGAGTCAACGAACGTCACTGGAACGAATTAACTTCATCGAAAAGTGTCCCGAATGTCAAACGGAACTTATTCGTAAGGAAGGAGAAGCGCAACATTATTGTCCGAATGAAGCTGCTTGTCCTCCACAAGTGAAAGGGAAAATCGCCCATTTTATCAGTAGAAAAGCAATGAACATTGATGGATTAGGGGAGGAGACCATTGAAGTTTTATTCGATAAAGGATTAATCAAGGACATCAGTGGACTTTACCACTTGACTTTCGATCAATTGCTTGAACTTGATCGAATGGGAGAGAAGTCCGCGAATAATTTATTAAAAGGAGCAGAGGCATCTAAGCAAATCTCCTTTGAACGCGTCCTTTTTGGATTGGGTATTCGTTTTGTCGGCGAAACAGTTGCTAAAAAATTAGCGCATGCTTTTGGAAACATGGATGCCTTGAAACAAGCGAATTTTGACGAATTAATCGATGTAGAAGAAATTGGTGAAAAAATTGCCATTTCAGTACTTCACTATTTCCAAGATTCAGCTAATTTAGCCTTAATTGATCGCTTAAAAGAAATTGGACTCTCTTTTGAAACCATCAAAAAGGAACAAGCATCGGCCGTGCTAAGTGGAAAAGTGTTAGTAGTTTCAGGGACCTTTGAGACATTTTCAAGGGATGAAATAAAAGAATTAATTGAACGAAACGGCGGTAAAGTCGGATCTTCTGTTTCAAGCAAAACAGATTTCCTCATCGCTGGAGCAAATATGGGTCCTGCAAAACTAAAAACCGCCACTAATTTAGGCGTGGTCATTATTAGCGAAGATGAATTTATAAAATTGATAAGTTAGTGAACAGTAAAAATATTTGGGAATCAGCTAAGTCTTTGCTTGTCGCGTTCAATTACGAAAACGAGGAGCAACTAAAAGATTTTAGAAAATCGTTGGACAACATGCTTAATTCGAGTAATGTTGACCGACTCATTATTGTCGTTAATGTCCCAAAAGAAGTGGATAAAAACACCTTACCTCCTCATTTTTTGATCTATTATAATTCACCATTGGATTTCAATTTCTGGAGTAAATTGAAAGATGTGCAATTGGAAACAGAGTTACAACGATCTTACGATATCATGATCTGGTTTGGACATACCGATGCCAAAATATTTCCTTACGTCAAAGACGCCGCTGTAAAACGTAAAATTATCGTAAATGAACCAGATGCATCTTTTGATTTGCAGTTAAATGCTGGTTCGGAAGTTCCATCTGAAATGCTAGAGTTTGTCATTAAAACGCTTAAAAAAATATCTACAAATGAATAATCCATTCACAGGAGCTGGTGTTGCCTTAGTTACTCCCTTTTTAGAAAACGAACAAATTGACTTTAATGCATTGCGTCGTTTGGTTCGCATGCAAATCGATGAAGGAACGGACTTTTTAGTCGTTCAAGGAACAACTGGAGAATCTCCAGTCTTGACACAAGAGGAGAAAATGGAGGTCTTACAAACAGTTATTGACGAAAATAAAGGTCAATTGCCAATTGTTTATGGTGTAGGAGGAAACAACACACGTGCTTTAGAAGGAATTTTCGCAAAACTCCCGAAAGGTGTAGATGGAATACTATCCGTTTCTCCATACTATAATAAACCGATTCAAAAAGGAATAGTCGAGCATTTTAAGATGGTCGCTTCCTTTACAGAATTACCGATTATACTTTACAATGTTCCGGGTAGAACAGGTTCAAACATGACTCCAGAAACAACGTTGGCATTGAGCGATATCCCAAATATCGTTGCGGTAAAAGAGGCTTCTGGAAACATGGAACAGATTATGGAAATTATCCGATTGAGACGTCCAGACTTTGGAGTGCTTTCTGGTGATGACAATTTAACGATGCCTTTAATTTCCGCTGGTGCAGATGGTGTGATATCTGTTGTAGCAAATGCGTTTCCAAAGAAATTCTCGACAATGGTACATGCATCGATGACCGGAGATCTAGATACAGCACGTAAAGAACATTATGACTTGTTTAACATCACCAAGATGTTCTTCGAAGAAGGGAATCCAGGTGGAGTAAAAGTTTCCTTGAATGTTCAAAACATCATGTTGGAGAAAATGCGCTTGCCATTGCATCCAGTTTCTGATGGACTTCGTCAACGAATTACTGCTGAAACACAGTCGATATTGGCATGAGAACGATCATTTTTGGTCACGCTTTAATTGTTTTACTTTTTTCGTGTACGGATTCGGTTCCTCCAAAAAAGGAAGTTTCAAAAGTAATCAAGGCTTCAACTCAACAGATTTTATCTGAGAAACTAAAGGATTCAACGGTTATTTCCCAATTTGATTTAGTCGATATTCAATCCCTAAATAAGTCGATTTTTGTTGACTTAAAATATGCCACATCGGATAATTTCATGGGAATCGTTTTATACGAGCGCTTGAAAAAAGCCTATTTGCAAAAGGATGTTGCGGAACGACTTTCAAAAGTTCAAGGCTATTTATCCCAGTTAAAACCAGGGTTTCATTTGCTGATTTATGATGCACTTCGTCCGGTAAGTGTGCAGCAAAAGATGTGGGACGCCCTCGATTCGTTGCCGCCTGTCGAACGTGGAAAGTTTGTCTCTAATCCCAAAAACCGAAGTTTGCACAATATGGGAGCTGCTGTGGATTTAACTATTTTAGATCCAAACGGCGTTCCTTTGGATATGGGTGCGGGCTATGATGACATTCGTCAAATTGCTTACCCATCAATGGAGAAACAGTTTAGAGCCGAAGGAAAATTGACGGAAATTCAATTCGAAAACCGAGAATTACTGCGCAAGGTGATGAAGTCTCAAGGATTTCGTCAATTACAAACGGAATGGTGGCATTTCAATGCCTGCTCACGTGCGGAAGGACTTCTGAAGTACAAAGTGCTTTTCGAAGAGCCTTAATAATTCAAATAAATCTGCGTGGTGTCAAACGCACTGGTGTTGGCTTCTAAATATCCCTGATTTGGCGTATTCAAGACCCAATAGAGCAAGGAATAAATCGTATTTCCTTTGTTAATGCAATAAATGGTCGTGTCCAATGCACCGTAAAAATTTTGTTCCGTGCTTGGGCAACATTCGGCGCAAGAGGCATATCCCGCTTGTTTGATGAATCGAAAATGATCCATCGAAAGTGGATTCTGGTTGACGAAGTTTAATGCAACCCATGATTGGGCCCATGTCGATAATGAATAGGTGTTTTCCTCCTTTAGTTTCAATTCTGAAAAATAAATCTCTTTCTCAATAGGAAAATACAAGTGCTTATTCACGCGAATGATGTATTTCTCTAGGCGTTCCCTCGGAACTGTAAATTGAAATTTGCCATCCGATCCCAGGATAGAGCTGGAAACGAATTGCTCATTATTGGATGCCAATGGGATTTTATACAAGCTAATTTCTGCTCCGGCATGTCCAGTTTGAAACGTAGCGTCAGTTACTGTACCATTGATAATAAATTCACCTGCTCCTTTGTCACAACCATAGAACACTGCGAGTAGTACGATGTAAAGAACCAGTTTTAAGCGTTCCATTGATCGACTAAATTGATTTTATCGGTTGGAATGAATAAGTAGTCTCCTTGTTCGGACTGCTTTCCGCTTTCCGCCACACATTTTCCGTTGACAATTCCGTGCTGAACATAATTTAATTCAGTGAAATAGGCTAGCAAAAGTTCTGTGTTTTTAGGGTCAATTTCTATTTGAACAATAGGACGTTTTTCATTTAACACCGCACCTAACTGACTAAATACTTCCCATTCGTGTCCTTCAATATCACATTTAATGTAATCAATGCGATCGAATGTGCTGAAAAATGCGGAGGTATTCACCATTTGCACTTGTTGGGTTGTTTGGTGCTCACCTTCTTGATCATTGCGCATTACATGAGGTAATCCAGTTCGCATCATTCCATTCGTTTTGGGTAAAACCATGGTAATGGATCCGGATGTTTTCCCAAGCGCTACGTTATGTAATTCCACATTCTCTTTGCTTCCAATAAAATAATCCAAGACGGCATGGAATTGCGGTAACGGCTCAATAGCAATTAATTTTCCGTTCGGAACTAAGCGAGAAAACGTTTTTGCAAAATAGCCAAGGTTTGCTCCAATATCAATCACCACGTATTCTGGTTGAATAATGCGCTGAATAAAATAATGAAACTTAAAGGACTGTTTGTTTTTCAATAAACCTAAGCGGTACATGAAGTAAAAACTTCGATGTAAAGTCATCAGGTATTGACGCTCACTCAGTAAGAAATATAAAAGTCTTTTCAATTGATCTTTATTTGAATAACGAAGGTACATTTTTCCATTTGGACTTCCTTGTTTTTCGCTCAAAAATGCACGTATTGAGCAGAGAATTGTAATTTTAAGGCATGAAAAATTTACTCTTTGGATTGACTGCTATTTGCGCGTTTACATTTCAAGTGAATGCTCAATTGGATTTGAAACAAATCATGACCGGTAATGCCTTCGTCGGGAATTCACCGGAATCGTATGATTGGTCAATTGACGGACAATCCATTTATTTTTATTGGAATCCGGAAAACAAGATCGGAAGCAGTCTCTATCAATATTCTTTAAAGGATCAGAAGTACACGAAATTATCTGATTCGGAAGCATCTTCTGTGGTGTTTTTTGATCTTGCTCAACGTGATTTTCAACGTCAATTCATGAGCGATGAAGGTGTTTT
>JBILRU010000101.1:0-7673 GCA_044372485.1 Crocinitomicaceae bacterium | reverse complement strand
AAAAATGTATTCCTAAAACCTGCAAGCTCAACAGCTGCTCCTAGCATGGACCTAAATCAAAATCAAGCATATAAAATTCCGATTGCTCACGGTGAAGGAAGATTCTTCGCGAGCGATGACACACTCAAATCGATCCAAGATAAGGAGCAGGTTTTATTTCATTACTGCGATGAAAAAGCTGCCATAACCGATGAAGCAAACCCAAATGGTTCCATGCATTCAATCGCAGGCATTACAAATAAAAATAAAAATGTTTTTGGAATGATGCCGCATCCTGAAAGAGCAGCTGACCAACATTTAGGGAATAAAGACGGACTCGCTTTGTTTGAATCGATTTTAAACCACTGTTCATGAAAGTACTCTTATTAGGGTCCGGTGGAAGAGAACATGCACTGGCTTGGAAAATTGCACAAAGCTCCATTCTAGATGAACTTTTTATCGCACCCGGAAATGCTGGAACAAAAAAACATGGTAAAAATGTGGATTTGTCTCCAACAGATTTCGATGGCATAAAAGATTTTGTCAATGCTCATCAAATTGACATGGTTATTGTTGGACCAGAAGAACCGCTTGTAAATGGTATTTACGATTATTTTCAAGCAGATGAACAACTGAAGAAAGTTGGGATTATTGGTCCAAGTAAATTTGGCGCGCAACTGGAAGGAAGTAAAGATTTCGCCAAAGCCTTTATGGCAAGACACGCTATTCCAACTGCGAAATACGGAACATTTACTGCGGAAACAATTACGCAAGGACTTTCTTTCCTAGATTCCATGAAAGGCCCTTACGTATTAAAAGCTGACGGACTTGCTGCTGGAAAAGGAGTATTGATCCTTTCAGATTTAGACGAAGCGAAAAGCGAACTGAAAAGCATGTTGCTCGATGAGAAATTCGGCGCAGCTAGTAGCAAAGTAGTGATTGAACAATTTTTAGATGGAATCGAACTTTCTGTTTTTGTTTTAACAGATGGAGAATCTTTTAAATTACTTCCAGAAGCGAAAGATTACAAACGCATTGGTGAAGGCGATACCGGACTAAACACAGGGGGAATGGGTGCCATTTCACCAGTGCCGTTCGCTGACGCAAGCTTTATGGATAAAGTTCACAACCGCATTATTGTTCCTACGATCAAAGGATTGAAGTCGGAGAAAATCACATACAAAGGATTTGTTTTCTTTGGATTGATTAGTGTAAAAGGTGATCCATACGTGATTGAATACAATTGCAGAATGGGTGACCCTGAAACGGAAGTAGTGATTCCAAGATTAAAATCTGATATACTTGATTTATTTGAAGGAGTTGCAAGCAATACGCTTTCCGAAAGAGACATTCAGTTTATTGACAAAAGTGCTGCAACAGTCATGATGGTTTCCGGCGGATATCCAGGGGATTACGAAAAAGGAAAGCCCATTTTTGGACTAAACAGCATCGTTGATAGCATCGTTTTCCATGCGGGAACTAGCGCTGATGGACCATCAGTATTAACAGCAGGTGGACGCGTACTTGCGGTAACTTCTTATGGGAAAAACCTTGGAGTAGCTTTAGATAAATCCTACGATTCAATTTCTAAAATTACTTTCGACGGAGCTTTTTACCGCAAGGATATCGGTCAAGATGTACTTTAATCCACGGATATTCATTCCACAATTATGAGTGTAGATCTTATCATCATTCTCATTTCCATTCTTGCCTCTGCTTTCTTTTCAGCAATGGAATTAGCTTTTTTGTCTTCTAACCGACTGCGGATTGAAGTGATGAAAAAGAATCGTTCGCTCAAAAGCAGAATCATTGGCCTTTTCTTCCACCGCGAATCCACGATGATTGCTTCCTTATTAATGGGGAACAATATTGCTTTGGTGATGTACGGAATTGCTTCTGCTCGTGTGCTGAATCATTTTTTTGTGGGACTTGGTATTTCGGATGAAGTCCTTTTGTTGGTTCTTCAAACCGTTGCTTCAACCATCATTGTGCTCGTAACCGCTGAATTTTTACCTAAAGCACTCGTTCAACTGAATCCAAATCGTTTCTTAGATGTCACACTCGCTCCCATGCTTGTTCTGTACATTCTATTGTATCTTCCAACGCAATTTGTCCTGTTCTTTAGTTACATCATTTTAAAATTATTTGGCTCTAGCCAAGAACAATCAGCGCGTGTTTTCTCGAAGGTCGACCTAGAACATTACGTCGATGAACTTAGTGCACGGATTAAGGATGAAGAGGAATTTAGCAACGAAATGCTTATTCTACGGAATGCGTTAGATTTCACCAATATCAAAGCGCGTGATTGCATGATTCCACGTACCGAGATAATCAGCGTCGAAATTGAAGATGACATTGAAGAGGTAAAAGAACTGTTAATCACAAAAGGACTCTCCAAGTTAATTGTCTACCGCGATGACATCGATAACATTATTGGATACGTCCATTCATTTGATTTATTCTCGAAACCGAAATCAATCAAACAAATTCTAAAGCCAATCAGCTTTGTTCCTACCGTTATTTCTGGAAAAGAATTACTGGAGAAATTCACGAAACAAGCCGGAAGCTTTGCCGTTGTTACCGATGAATACGGGGGGACCGCAGGAATCATCACACTAGAAGACGTCATCGAAGAAATTTTTGGTGAAATAGAGGATGAACACGACAAAGAAATTTGGTTAGAAGAAAAAATAAGCGATACTGAGTTCTTATTTTCTGCCCGAATCGATATCGATTACTTAAATGAAACCTTTAAACTGTCCTTGGAAGAATCGGAGGAATATGATACGCTAGCGGGATTAATCATCCATCACGTTGAATCAATTCCGACACAAGGTGACAGCGTTCTATTAGAAAAATACCGATTGGTCGTAGAGGAAGTAAGTGATCGGAAAATTGAAACAGTGAGGCTTTTTATCGAATCGTGATGAAGAGCACGCTTGGACTTCTTACTCTGTTTCTCAGTTCGTTCGTCTTTGCGCAAACAGACTTCAAACTTCCCTCTGAACTTTCAGAAATTTCTGGATTGGAAAAATTATCCGATTCACTGCTCATCGCGATCAATGATGGTGGAAATGAACCATTTCTATATTTACTTAATTCGCGTGGTCAAATCATGCGTAAAATAAGGGTTTCCAACGCAAAAAACATAGACTGGGAAGCTTTGGCAATCGATGAGAACTACCTGTATATCGGCGATTTTGGTAACAACATGAATGAACGAAAAGATCTATGCATTTACCGGGTCGATCGTAATGATATTACTACGTTGAACGAGGTGACAGCTGAAAAAATGTCCATTTCTTACAATGAACAAAAAGAATTCCCGCCAAATGATCATGAACGGTACTTCGATGCAGAAGCAATGACCTATTTCGAAGGACAACTTTGGATTTTTACTAAGAACAGTACCAAACCTTTTGATGGTCTTTCCTTAATCTATATGGTGCAATTTGAAGCGAATCAAACGAAAACCCTTTCGAAAGTATCGGAGTTGAAATTGAACAAAACATCTTATTTGAAAGATGCCGTTACAAGCGCTTGTACAGATGGTCATTCCATCGTTCTCTCCACCTACAATCGATTGATTAAACTGGACTTTCCAAAACAAGGATTAAGCAAATCTAATCTCTACAAATACCCTCATATTCAACAAGTAGAGGCTTGTGCTTGCATGGGAAATCGTTCCTATTTTATCTCCAACGAGAATACTAAATTTTTGGGTCCAGCAAAACTCAAACTATTAACACTACCATGATTCAACTCTCTCAATACGAAGCTGTTATTTTTGATATGGATGGCGTACTCATCGATTCAGAACCACTATGGAAAATTGCCATGGAAGAGGTGTTTCATTCCTTAGGTTCCAAATTGACCAAAGCAGATTTTCAAAAAACCGTTGGACTTCGCATCGATGAAGTCGTACATTTTTGGAATCACCATGAAAATTGGGGCGTGGAAAATGAAAAGGATGTAGAAGAGGCTATTATTGTCAAAATGATCGAACTCATCGCTGCGAATGCTGCTCCACTTTCAGGAGTGATCGAAACCCTCAACTATTTAAAGAATGCTGGACTGAAAATTGGACTTGGAACCTCATCATCCAGTAGACTCATTCGTGTCGTACTCTCCGAATTAAACATTGAACACTTTTTTGACTTTGCACATTCAGCGGAAACGGAAGCATACGGCAAACCTCATCCAGCCGTATACCTCACCGTCGCTCAACACTTACTGGTTTCCCCGAACAAATGTCTGGTGATTGAAGATTCCTTTAATGGTGTCATTGCTGGACTAGCTGCGAAAATGAAAGTCGTATGTATTCCTGAAAAAACCCATATTCCAAATCCTCGTTTGTCCGTAGCTGATTTCCATTTCGACACGATGAATGAATTCTTATTGGAAATACAGAAATAGAACTGAGCTCCATTTGGAATGCTTTTGTATTTTTGTAAGTAATGGAAGATTCTTTTGATTACAGAGACGAGGCAGCACAAAATGGCGAACAGGAAATTGATAAAGTCCTGCGTCCCAAAACACTCAGTGATTTTGCCGGACAACCGAAAGTAGTCGAAAACCTAGAAGTATTCGTTCGCGCGGCACAACTGAGAAACGAACCACTAGATCATGTGCTACTTCATGGACCTCCAGGATTAGGAAAAACAACCCTCGCTAATATTATTGCCAATGAATTGGGTGTCGGATTCAAAGTGACCTCAGGACCCGTACTAGATAAAGCAGGAGACTTGGCTGGATTACTGACAAACCTCGGTGTTGGCGATGTCTTATTTATCGACGAAATCCACCGATTGAGTCCAGTAATTGAAGAATACTTGTATTCTGCCATGGAGGATTACGTCATTGACATCATGTTAGATTCTGGTGCAAACGCACGCAGTATTCAGATTAACTTAAATCCATTTACACTGATTGGTGCTACCACTCGCTCAGGACTACTCACCTCTCCACTCCGAGCACGATTTGGCATCAATTCACGCTTGGAATACTACGATTCGAAAACACTTACTGCCATTGTTGAGCGTTCAGCAAATTTACTGCACATCGAAATCGATGAATCCGCCGCTTATAAAATTTCCAGCAGAAGCCGCGGGACACCAAGAATAGCAAATGCGTTACTCCGTCGTGTGCGCGACTTTGCGCAAATCAAGGGGAGTGGAAAAATAGATGAGGAAATAACCGAATTTGCGTTGAAAGCTTTGAATGTCGATGAAAATGGACTAGATGAAATGGATATTCGTATCCTAACAGTCATCATCGATAAATTTAGTGGTGGCCCAGTTGGACTCACGACAATTGCTACAGCAATCGGTGAAAATGCTGGAACTTTAGAGGAAGTGTATGAACCATTCTTAATTCAAGAAGGATTCCTTATGAGAACACCGCGAGGAAGAAAAGCAACAGAAAAAACCTATCGTCACCTTGGAAAAGATATTGGCTGGACACAAGGTGGGCTTTTCTAATCATTTCGAAGGTGGATTACAAGCAACTCATCACCAATAAAGCACACGAACTTGGATTTTTTCACGTTGGATTTTCCAAAGCAGACTTTTTAGAAGAGGAAGCCCCGCGTTTAGAAACATGGTTGAATAATCATCACCATGGTGAGATGGCGTATATGGCCAATCATTTTGATAAAAGACTGGACCCACGGTTACTAGTAGAGGATGCCAAAACGGTTGTTTCACTGCTGTTCAATTATTACACAGACCAACAACAAAGTGATCCTGAAGCACCGAAAATTTCCAAATACGCATTTGGGGAAGATTATCATGATGTCATCAAAGACAAACTAAAAGAACTCATTGCTTTTATTCATGAAGAAATCGGCGAAGTCAACGGACGTGGATTCGTGGATTCAGCTCCAGTGATGGACAAAGCGTGGGCGAAGAAAGCTGGACTCGGATGGCTAGGAAAAAACAGCAATTTAATTCATCCGAAAAAAGGAAGTTTCTTTTTCATCGCGGACTTAATCTTAGACTTGAAAATAGAAGCTGATGGTCCTATAAAAGATTATTGCGGAACATGCACAAAGTGCATCGATGCTTGTCCAACGGATGCCATTATAGAACCCTACGTTGTCAATGGATCTAAATGTATTTCCTATTTAACCATCGAATTAAAGGATGAACTGTTACCGAAAGAATTTGAAGGAAAAATGGATAACTGGATGTTTGGCTGCGACATTTGTCAAGATGTCTGTCCCTGGAATCGGTTTTCTGTACTTCACGAAGAACAACGATTTGAACCTCATCCAGATTTACTGGACTTGAAAAAACAAGAATGGATGGATCTTCAAGAAGAGGGATTTCAAATTCTTTTTCAACGAAGTCCCGTTAAACGCACAAAATACAAGGGATTAAAAAGAAACATTACCTTCCTGAAAATACCTTAGTTTTCCCGGAATCTGTGTTGAAAATTCTACCATGAAAGGTATTTTCATCCATGTAAGTTTTTAACTTTGTTGTGGATGAGAAAAGTCAGCTCGAACCTACATTACCTTAACAATTGAACATGGAACAGAAAAAAGAAGTCATCATTATTGGAGCTGGATTAGTTGGTTCATTGTGGGCAGTTTATTTATCGAAAGCTGGATATAATGTCACTATCTACGAAAGACGCTCTGATATTCGCAAAGCGGAAATTAGTGCTGGAAAATCCATTAATTTGGCGCTTTCTGTTCGCGGCTGGACCGCACTTGATGCTGTGGGAGTTGGTGATGAGATACGTAAAATCGGCATTCCTATGTATGGACGAATGATGCATGACATGAAAGGGAATTTGACCTATCAAGCATACGGAAAAGAAGGTCAAGCTATCTATTCTATTTCAAGAGGCCGAACGAATGCGGTGATGATGGACATGGCTGAAACACACGGAAATGCTACCATTCACTATAACCACGAATGTAAAAAAGTCGACTTAAAAGCTGGAATTGTTACCCTGACTAATACCTTAACAAACGAAGAATTCACCGTTCAAGCGGATCTTGTTTTTGGTGTTGATGGCGCTTTCTCTGCCGTTCGATACAATTCGTTCCAAAAAATTAACCGTTTTAATTACAGCCAGAATTTTGTGGCTGACGGATATCGTGAGATATTATTACCTGCAAATGCCGATGGGTCATATAAAATGGACAAAAACGCCTTGCACATTTGGCCGAGAGGACGTTTTATGCTCATGGCAATGGCAAATGAAGATGGATCGTTTACGTGTACCTTATTCATGCCACACGAAGGAGGTGAAAATGCCTTTGACAAGCTAACTTCGCGCGATGCCGTAAACAACTTCTTTCTAACGACATTCCCGGATTTCTATGAAATGATGCCTAACATTGCTGATGCTTGGGATGATCATCCATTATCGAACTTGGCAATCATCCGCTGTTATCCATGGACTCATGGCAAAGTTGCGCTGATGGGCGATGCTGTTCATGCGACTGTTCCTTTCTACGGACAAGGAATGAATGCCGGCTTTGAAGATTGTACGGTGATGAACCGTCTCATGCAAAAACACAACCACGATTGGGATGCGATTTTCGATGAATATAGCATGGAGCGTAAACCAGATGGTGACGCATTACAAGATTTGTCATTAGATAATTACTTCGTAATGCGCGATTACGTTGCAGATCCTGAATTTCTCCTGAGAAAAAAAATTGAAGCGAAATTTAGTGA
>JBILRU010000012.1:0-27377 GCA_044372485.1 Crocinitomicaceae bacterium | reverse complement strand
GCACAAGCATATCTTCAACGAATTGAAGATCATAAGCACCTAAACGCTTTTCTGGAAGTGTTTACAGAGTCTGTCCTGGAAAACGCCAAGAAAGTCGATGAAAAAGTGAAAAATGGCACGGCTGGTAAATTAGCTGGTGTGGTGATTGGAATCAAAGACAACATTTGTTACAAAGATCACCACCTTAGTGCCTCATCCAAAATATTAGAAGGATTCACATCCCTTTATACCGCAACTGTTTTACAACGTTTGATTGATCAAGATGCCATCGTTATTGGACGATTAAATTGCGATGAATTCGCCATGGGAAGTTCAAATGAAACTTCCGCTTTTGGCTCCGTTGAAAATAATTGGAAAGCAAACCACGTTCCTGGTGGATCCTCTGGCGGAAGCGCTGTAGCAACAAGTGCAAATTTGTGTACAATCACCCTTGGAAGCGACACCGGCGGATCCGTTCGTCAACCAGCTTCCTGGACAGGAACCTACGGATTAAAACCAACTTACGGACGCATGAGCCGTTACGGATTAATCGCCTACGCTTCTTCCTTTGATCAAATCGGTTCATTTACGAACACAGCTTCTGATGCACAATTGATTTATGAATTGTCTGCAGGAGAAGATGAAATGGATGCGACAACATCTTCGAATAAAGTAATTCGTGATAATAAAACGCTCCCTGAAAAACTAAAAATTGGACTCATCAGCGAATGTATTCATCACGAAGGATTAGATTCAGAAGTACGCAAAAATTTAATGGAAGTTATTCAGAAGTTAAAAGATGCTGGACATGAAATCACAGAAGTTAGTTTTCCCTTCATGGATTATTTAGTTCCTACTTATTACGTCTTAACGACTGCAGAAGCGTCCTCTAATTTATCTCGCTTTGATGGGGTACATTTTGGCTACCGAAGTCAAGAAGCGAAAGGTGTGGAGCAAACATACATTAAATCGCGAACAGAAGGATTTGGTAAGGAGGTTAAACGCCGGATCATGACCGGAACCTTTGTGCTTTCTCATGGATATTACGATGCATATTATACGCAAGGACAAAAAGTAAGAAGAGTGCTGAAAAATCGTACAGATGATTTTTTCAAGAACCTAGATTTATTGCTTTTGCCAACGACTCCTGGAACAGCATTTGAGAAAAATGCAGTGAAAGATCCAATTCAAATGTATTTGCAAGATATTTTCACGGTTCATGCCAATCTAACAGGAAATCCTGCGATAAGCATACCGTTTAAAGTCCATTCGAATGGATTACCATATGGTATGCAATTAATGGCCGATTGCTTCCAAGAAGACTTATTATTCCATGGAGTTAAAAAATTGGAGGAGCTATTATGAGAGGTGTTCTGATTGTCCTATTGATGCTTGCTGGGTTTTCGTTTAGCCAAAGACCGGCACACCTCATTCGGCCTGCTGACACATTGAATCCGGATGCTTTCTTTAATACTGTTCAACAAAGTTTGAACATGTTCTATGCAGATTATGCAAATCAACGCAATTACGATTCAATCATTAATTCGTTGAATTATGAACCGAATCAAGTTCCGACTTTCTCTGACGACGTTTATTGTCAACGCTTAGAAGAAATGAGTAAAAAAAGTCCATTCCACATGGACTGTAACCAAGCAACGCTCTCGACAATAAAGTTTTTTGCCGCTCAAAGACGTGGATTTATTCGTGTCGTAATGGGTCGCTCTGCTTTGTATTTCGATTTATTCGGAGAAAAATTGTCTGAATATGGCCTTCCACAAGAACTTCGTTATTTGTCGGTAATTGAAAGTGGCTTGCGTCCACAAGTAAAATCTCGCGCTGGGGCCCTTGGACTCTGGCAGTTTATGTATAAAACTGGATTATATTTCGGCTTAGAAGAAAATTCATACATCGATGAACGCATGGATCCAGAAAAAGCGACCGATGCCGCATGCCGCTATTTGAAACAACTTTATGGTATTTATGGGGATTGGAATTTAGCACTTGCAGCGTACAACGCCGGACCGGGGAATGTAAATCATGCCATCAAACGTTCAGGCGGAAAAACAACCTATTGGGAAGTTCGTCCATTTTTACCACAAGAGACACAAGGATATGTTCCGAATTTCATCGCTGCGGCTTATTTGATCACCTATCACGCCGAACATAACATCGTTCCGATGGAAGCGAAGGTTCACAATGCACAATTGGACACAATGTGTATGAAAAGTGGTGTACATATGAATACCATTTCTCAAATCGCGAGTTGGGATTTGGAAGAAATTAAAGCCTTAAATCCAGTGTATAAGACTGCATTTATTCCCAAAATGACACCTGCAAGGTGTTTGACTGGCCCAATGGATAAAATTAATCTTCTTGTTAGTTTCGAAGACTCTCTGTATTCATTAGAAAAATATATTTACGCACCGAAACCGCCAGTGCCAAAACCAGTACTTATCGTTCCACAAGATTCCTCACAACAAATCGACACTGCATCACTGAATACGAACCTGGTGGATTCATTAAAACCAACGAATGAAAACCTTCAATACCATAAAGTAAAAGCAGGGGAGAACTTAAAGAATATTGCGTTAAAGTATAATGTGACTATTGAACAAATTATGGAGTGGAATGGACTTCAAACCACCAATATTTATGTCGGTCAAAAGCTCAAATTATTTAGCTCACAGACGGCTGCCCCAATTCCAACCCCAACTCCTCGACCGGTTCAACCAGCTAAAAAATATTACAATGTGAAACCCGGGGACACGTTTGGTAAAATTGCACAACGAAATAATTTAAGTCAAGGTCAACTCCAACGCTTGAATCCTGGCGTCAACATCAACAATATTTCTGTCGGACAACGCATCAGAATTAAGTAATTCATTTAAGAAGCACCAATCGGAGCTATGAATATAACGGGTGTCATCATCACATTTAACGAAGAACGAAACATCGAACGCTGTTTGACGTCCTTGAAAAACGTTTGTGATGAAATCATTGTGTTGGACTCCTTTTCTACCGATCAAACGGAAGCAATTTGCCGGACACATAACGTGAAGTTTGTACAGCATTCCTTTGATGGACACATACAACAGAAAAATCGAGCTTTGCAATTAGCGGAAACAGAATGGGTACTTTCCTTGGATGCTGACGAAGCCTTAACGGAAGAACTGTCACAAGCCATTTTGAAAGTGAAACAAAATCCGATTGGCGAAGCATATGCCATTAATCGTTTAACGAATTACTGCGGACATTGGGTGAAATACTGCGGCTGGTATCCCGATACGAAAACCAGATTGGTAAAAAAAGAACGCGCTCATTGGACAGGTGTGAATCCACATGATCGCCTTGAACGAATGGATCAAGGTAAAGTAGAAATGTTACAAGGAGATTTACTCCATTACTCCTATTATACAAAAGAAGATCACTTCAAACAAATCGAGTATTTTGGAAAAATAGCAGCTAAAGAACTTTTTGACCAAGGAAAGAACATTTCATTGGGGCTTCTTTATGCGAAAGTCTTGAATCAATTCATTAAGAGTTTTGTTATCAAAACAGGATTTTTAGATGGAAAAGCGGGATTCCTCATTTCCATACGAAGCGCTTACGCGACCTATGTGAAATACCGTAAATTGCGCATGTTAAATCACCAATTACGATGAAACGCATTTTGATTTCCCGAACGGATAGTATCGGTGATGTTGCCTTGACGCTTCCGA
This sequence comes from Crocinitomicaceae bacterium, assembly GCA_044372485.1. Lineage (GTDB taxonomy): Bacteria > Bacteroidota > Bacteroidia > Flavobacteriales_D > Crocinitomicaceae > UBA952. Next base: position 23,679 of record JBILRU010000012.1, on the reverse strand, counting down.
TATGTCAGGCATTGAGAAATAAATTTCCAGAGGCAGAAATCATTTTTATCGGCAAGAATTACACACGTCCAGTTGTGGCTTGTTTTACGGCAATTGACGCTTTTTGGGATATCGATGAACTTTTCAATCAGCCGATTACTAGTCAATTAGAACAATTAAAAGCGGACTGTATCATACATGTTTTCCCAAGCAAAAAATTGGCATTCTTAGCGAAAAAAGCGAAAATACCAATGAGAATTGGAACATCTCACCGAGTATTTCACCTGTTCACCTGTAATGAGCGTCCAAACTTTACGCGTAAAAACTCGACCTTACACGAGTCCCAATTAAATTTTCATTTACTCGCTCCATTAGGGATTACTGAAATTCCATCCTTTAAGGACATTCAAAAGTTCGTTCAATTTCAAGCGATTCCAACGGAGCTACCAACTTCGATTCCTCAGTCGAAGGACAATGTGGTCATCCTACATCCGAAATCGAAAGGTAGTGCCTTAGAATGGCCTTTGGAAAAATACATGGACCTTGCTTCCCAACTGGCGGATTCAGGAAAAACAGTGTGTTTTACCGGAACCGAACAAGAAGGCATTCAGTTTCGAAAGTTAATTCCGTTTCACGAGCGCATCATCGATACAACAGGTAAATTGTCATTAGCACAATTAATCACGCTTATATCTCGTTCAAATGCATTGGTAGCCTGTTCTACTGGACCCTATCACATCGCCGGACTTTCCGGAATCCATGCCATTGGATTATTTTCCATGCGCCGACCAATTGATCCAGGAAGATGGCGTGCAATTGGACCAAAAGCGGAGTTTATCGTTTTTGATCCAACGTGCCATGTGTGTAAAAAGGGAAAACACTGTACTTGCATAGAAAACATTGAAGTGTCAACGGTATTAGAGGTGATTGGATGATTTCAAGTTCATTTAAAAACAATGTTTTACTAGCATTTTTTGCGTTCGTTTTCTCCCTTGGAATCCTGTCAATAGCTCATTGGCCTTTTGCTCTGCTTTTTAGTTTATCCATTTTTGCTTCCTACCAATGGTTATTTGAGCGAAAAAATCATTGGATTTATCTAGTTCTTTCAGGATTAATCAGCGTATCTTATGCTTTCTTGTTATCTCCATTTTCATTGGCCTTTTGCATTTACCTTTGCTTAGGGATACTTGTTTTTACCTATGAAAAAGGTATTAAATGGCGGAAAATTCCTTTTTTGAAACCTATTTTTATTTCGATTTGCTGGTTTGCTTTGGGAATTGGCATTCCAAAGTTTGCCTTGTATGGCCAAATTCCGAATCAAGATTTTTCACACATTCTCCTTTTCTTGACCCTCGCAATTGTAGCAGATTTGGAAGATAGGGCGGTAGATGAGGGTCACATAAAGACAATCCCATTGTGCCTGACGAAATCTGAAACGGAAGTACTGATTGTCCTTTGGTTGTTCAGTTATTTGGCACTATCCAGTAGGATTGACCTATTTAGTGAAAGATTGGACATTAAAATACTTTCAATTTTCCTCGCAATCGCTCCGTTGAATTATTTCATTTACTTGAAAAAAAGTCCGAGAATAAATCACCGCTATTTCGATTTCATCCTTTTCCTAATCGGGATACTTCATTTACTTGTTCAGAATAAGGTATACTCTTGAATCCTTTTTATCTTTGTCCTTCGAAAACAAGGATATGGAATACGATTTTAGAAATCTAGAGAGTAAATGGCGTAAGAATTGGCAAGATCGTGGCACTTACCATGTTCAAGAGGATGCGAACAAGCCTAAATATTATGTTTTAGACATGTTTCCTTATCCGTCTGGCGCTGGACTCCACGTGGGACACCCACTTGGATACATCGCTTCAGATATCTACGCGCGCTACAAAAGACTTCAAGGATTTAATGTCCTGCATCCAATGGGTTACGATTCATTTGGACTTCCAGCAGAACAATATGCGATTCAAACTGGACAACATCCTGCGATTACTACTGAAGAAAACATTGCGCGTTACCGCCAACAATTAGATCAAATTGGATTTAGTTTTGATTGGTCTCGTGAAGTTCGGACCTCTGCTCCTGAATACTATAAATGGACACAATGGATCTTCAAACAACTATTTGATTGTTATTACGATTTAAAAACAAATAAAGCCGAACGTATTTCTCAATTAATTCATGAATTTGAATCGGTAGGAAATGCACATATTCAAGCTGTCACAGATTACGAAGGGCAATTCTCCTCCGCGGAATGGAACGCTTTTTCGGTTCACCAAAAAGAAGAAATTATCCAAGCTTACCGACTTGCTTATCTTGCTGAAAGTTGGGTGAATTGGTGTCCAGCTTTAGGCACCGTACTTGCAAATGACGAAATTGTCAATGGTGTTTCGGAACGAGGTGGACATCCTGTAGAACAAAAACGCATGCGTCAATGGTCGATGCGCATCAAAGCATATGCTCAACGATTATTAGAAGGATTAGATCGCATTGATTGGTCTGATTCCATTAAAGAACAGCAGCGCAATTGGATTGGAAAATCCCAAGGTGCTAGTGTGTCGTTTGCTATTGAAAATTCAACAGAAACCATCGAAGTATTTACCACGCGTCCAGATACTATTTTCGGCGTTTCCTTCATGGTGTTAGCGCCTGAACATCCGTTGGTGAATCAATTGGTGAGTGCGGACTGCAAAGATGCCGTAGAAAATTACCAAAGAGAAGCAGGATTAAAATCCGAACGTGATCGTCAAGCTGATGTAAAAAACATCACAGGACAAGCACTAGGAGCATACGCAATTCATCCATTTAATGGGGATCGTATTCCCATATGGATTGGCGACTACGTTTTAGCATCGTATGGAACAGGTGCCGTGATGGCCGTTCCGTGTGGTGACCAACGCGATTATGATTTTGCTAAACACTTCGATTTAGAAATCAAAAATATTTTTGCGGATGTTGACATCAGTGAACAAGCATACACAGAGAAAGATGCGTGCATTGCTCATTCTGACTTTTTAGATGGACTTGAAGCGAAAGCAGCGATGAAGAAAGCCATCGAGGCCATTGAAGCAAAAGGAATTGGAAAAGGGAAAACAAATTTCCGTCTGCGTGATGCGGTATTTTCAAGACAGCGTTATTGGGGAGAACCCTTCCCAGTTTCGTATGAAAATGAAATTCCATCGTTGATTTCGGATGAGTTGTTACCGATTGAGCTTCCGGAAGTCGACAAATATTTACCGACAGAAGATGGTGAGCCACCGTTAGCTCGAGCTAAAAAAGAAGCATGGAATCACTTCCAAGGAGAGCGCATGGAACACAATACGATGCCTGGATGGGCGGGAAGTTCTTGGTACTTCTTACGGTATATGGATCCAAAAAATGAAGAGGAATTCGTCAGCAAGGAAAAAGTAGATTATTGGCAAAACGTAGACCTCTATATTGGCGGATCAGAACATGCAACCGGACATTTATTGTATTCCCGTTTCTGGACCAAATTTCTATTTGACCAAGGATACATCCCATTTGATGAGCCCTTCGCGAAATTGATCAATCAAGGAATGATTTTGGGGAAATCTGCGATTGCTTATTTGGATACTGAAGGAAAAATGCATTCATATGATCAGATTGCATCCAATCTTTCAAACTACAGAGAAGTGCGTATTTTAATTGATTTGATTCAAGACGACGAAAGCATCAATTTGGACGAATTACGCAAATGGCAACCGCAGTTTGAGGACATGCAGTTTGTGACAAATGAACAAGGGAAAATCATCGTTAAACGAGAAGTAGATAAAATGTCCAAACGTTGGTATAACGTGGTAACTCCGGATGATTTGTGTGATAAATATGGTGCAGATACCTTACGTATGTACGAAATGTTCTTGGGTCCTCTGGAGCAAAGTAAGCCTTGGGATACGAAAGGAATTACAGGAGTTCACGGATTCTTGAAAAAATACTGGCGCCTTTTTCATCAGACGGAACAATTTGCGGTGAGTGAAGGAGAAGCATCGAAAGAAGCGATGAAAACCTTACACAAAACCATCAAAAGATTAAGAGATGATTTAGATCGTTTCTCGTTTAATACAGGTGTGTCTTCGTTTATGATTTGCGTGAATGAATTGACAGAACAAAAGTGTAATAACCGTCAAGTTTTGACACAATTGAGCATTTTAATGGCTCCATACGCTCCCCACATTACAGAGGAAATATGGTCAAAATTGCATTCAGACAACAGCAGTATTTTCGATCAAACGTATCCGGCATTTGAGGAGCAGTATTTGAAGGAATCTGATTTCGAATACCCCGTTTCATTTAATGGAAAAATGCGTTTTAAAGTAAGTTTAAGTGTCGAATTATCTTCAAAAGAAATCGAAAATCACATACTAGGATTACCAGATACTCAAAAATACTTGGAAGGTAAAACTCCAAAGAAAATCATTATTGTTCCAGGAAGAATTGTAAATTTTGTTAGCTAGCGAAATGAGAAAGTAAAGATTCGGAGCTTTTTATTTCGGTCACACATCCTTGTAATGCAAGAGAATGAAGGTTGATTTGAGCGCCTCCTGCCAATAACATGACATCCGGAGCATCTTGTTTGAGCTGCTTGAAATAGGAGATTAGGAAATCTTTGTCAATGGATGTCAACCAACTGCTGATAATTGCTTTTGGTTGAATACGTTTGATACAATCTAATAACGAATCGTAAGGGAGGCTTTGTCCCAAATAAACGGTATGAAATCCTTTACTTCTCAATAAATATTGATAGAACAATAGTCCTATATCATGCCAGTCGTGCTCTGGTAAATAGAGCATAATTGGATTCGATTTATCCGCTGGGATCTCTTGCTTGTCGATAGCAGCAATGATCTTTTGGCGAATCAAGTTAGAAATAAAATGTTCTTGTGCTGCACTAATACTATTTACTAGCCACATCACTCCGATTCGATCGAGGAAAGGGATCACATCTTCACTAAAGGTTCGAGCTAGTCCTTTTTCATCAATGACGATTTGTAAGGTTTCTGAAAATAACTGCTCATCCGTATGTAACAGCGACAAAATTAATTTCTCTTCTGTGAAATTAATGTTACGACTCATTTTTATTTTCCAAACTAAACGGTGCACTTCGTCTTTGTCCAATTCTGCAATCCTAGAAATTTTGTGTCCGTTTTTATTTAGAAGGCATATATTTAATAAATAAGAAAGATCCTGGTCGTTGTACGTGCGTATCTGTGTTTCCGTTCGCTCAGGATTCAATACTCCGTATCGTTTTTCCCAAATGCGAATGGTATGCGCTTTAATCCCCGTGAGGATTTCTATATCTTTAATTTTATATTCTGCCATGACTGTCTAGATACCTCTTAACAAGAAAAGACAAACTTTGTTCAATGTGATGTAAAATATTTTTATTCAAGTACCTTTGCACCATGATTATTAAAGATGCAACTTTCCTCATTTCAAACACTGAAATCGCAAAATGTCCAACAGATGGAAAACCTGAATTCGCTTTCATCGGTAGATCAAACGTGGGAAAGTCCTCTTTGATTAACATGTTAACTGGAAAGAAAAATTTAGCAAAAACATCATCCACACCTGGAAAAACCCAGTTGATTAACCATTTTGTAATTAACGAGAAATGGTACTTAGTCGATTTACCTGGTTATGGTTATGCAAAGGTTTCTAAATCTAAACGAAATAATTGGGAGAAATTCATTTCGGATTACCTAACGAAACGCAAGGAACTTGAAAACATCTTCGTTTTACTAGACGCGCGACTAGAACCACAAAAAATTGACTTGGAGTTTATGAATTGGTGCGGAGAGAAAAATTTACCTTTCTCCATGGTCTTTACGAAAATTGATAAACTGTCAAGTACTGCTCTTCAAAAGAACTTAGCGAAATACAAAAAAGAAATGTTGAAATACTGGGAAGAACTTCCACCCGTATTCACGACCTCTGCTACTTCAGGATTCGGGAAAGAACCCATCTTGAATTACATCGGACAAATCCTCGTTTAGTCTACCTTCACAATTTTAGCAAATCGCTTCTGACTTGGGCTCGCAATTTCTATAGTATAATTCCCATTCCTCAGGTGAGATAAACTAATGGTTTGTGCTATTGGTCCTTCTTGGTGTATTTTTCCATCTAATGAATAAATGGTATAGTGAGTGAAGCGCGTCAAGAAATCTTGTGACAAGTGAATTTCAACTTGCATAGGATTTGGATAAATGGTAAATGTTGAGGCTGACTCTTCCATACCGACAATGTAATCGCATGCGCCAGAAAAATGGGGTGCATATGTAGCAAAGTTATCATGTGAGTAACATCGAAATGGACCTCCTTCATTTCCGTCTACCGCTCCATCAAATTGATCATAAGGCAGAAAATACGATCCGGTAAATCCAATATTTTCAACAATTGTATCTTGCCCCCAACTCAGTGAACTCAAGTCGGGATTGCAAAAATCAACTACTAGGTATTTTCTTGTTTCATTGTTAATGATTTTATTTCCAATAGCGGTCACTTTTAAACGACTGTTTTCTGGACATACGCTCGTGAACGGTTGTTTCGCCATGCGCCAATGTTCACCGACTTGGGCGTTAAAGTGATAAAGTGTATCCCATTGATTTTGGTAACGAAGGTATATGACGCCATTGTTTTCATAGGTATATTCGTTCCCAATGGAATTACTTACAACGGACATACCCCAATCAATGCCTGCGAATGTTTTGGAGAGGATTTTCGCAGATTGACCGTCGATTATAGTGTCTCCTGAGTATAAGACATCCACGTAGCCTGGAAAGAAACCATAATACGAATATTTCCAATTCGCTCCTGTTGGCGACCAATTTTGCGCGTGGAATGAAACGGAAAAAAGAAGAAATAGGATAAAAAAAAGTGTTTTCATCGCAGTTGATTTAGTTAAAGTTACACAATTGGAAATGAACTTTCAAAAAATCAAGAATCTTCTAAATTATTCAAGCTATAACTATTCAAATCTAATGCCATTGAAAGTCCATGAATTACACTTGAAAATTCCTTCTGAATTCACTATTTTTGCCTAAATAAATGAAATTATGGGAAGAGCCTTTGAATACCGCCGAGCAGCTAAGGAAAAACGTTGGGACAAAATGTCTAAAATTTTCCCCAAGTTAGGAAAAGCCATTACGATGGCAGCTAAAGAAGGAGGGGTAGATTCAGCAACGAACGCTAAATTGAGAACGGCCATTCAAAATGCGAAATCGGAAAACATGCCCAAGGACAATATTGAAGCAGCAATTAAACGTGCGGCTCAAAAAGATATTGCCTCATTTACAGAAGTAAACTACGAAGGAAAAGGCCCTCATGGTGTACTTGTATATGTAGAATGCGCAACAGATAACCCAACAAGAACCGTTGCTAACGTAAAATCTTACTTCAACAAAGCAGGTGGAATGGTCGTTCCGAACGGATCAATGGAATTTATGTTTGCACGTAAAAGCATCTTTGAAATCGTCAAAACAGCAGAAATGGACCCTGAAATGCTGGAATTAGAGTTAATCGATGCCGGTTGTGAAGGAATTGAAGTAGAAGAGGAATTAATCGTAGTTACGGGTGATTACACCGCTTTCGGAACGCTAGCAAAAGCCTTGGAAGACATGCAAATAGAAGTGCAAAAATCAAGCTTAAAACGCATTCCAACGACTCCGGTAGAATTCACAGAGGAACAATTAGTGGACATCGAAAAAATGTTGGATAAAATAGAAGATGACGATGATATTCAACAAGTTTTCACAAATATCGCTTAAGACAAAATAAAATCGATCATTTTCAGTTATATTAGTCTGGACTCGTGCCTTATGATGAAATTTTACACTCGAACTTACTTTCTGCTTTTAGCCCTACTTTTCTTGGGGGCTTGCTCTACAGAGAGCAATACGTTTGTAAATAGAACGTATCATTCCACAACAGCCCGGTTTAACGGACATTTTAATGCGCAAGAATTACTGCGTGTTTCGTTGAAGACCTATTACGGTAGTAGAAAAGATGATTTCTACGGAATCTTGCCGATTAATCCACTACCAAATGAAACGGAGGTTAAAGGAATGCTTCCTGCAATCGATACCGCTGTTTCAAAGTGCACCAAAGTGATCTTGAATCACAGTATGCCAAGCGCCGAAAACATGTTTTACAAACAAGCGGAGTACAATACGTGGATCGATGAGAACTGGTTAACCGTAGGACAAGCATTTTTCTACCGTAGAGATTATGATCGTGCGCTGAACAACTTTCAATTTGTCAAACGCTTTTTTGTCAAAGATCCATCTACTTACACAGCAGAATTATGGATCGCCAAAATTTTTATTCAACAACGAAAATTTGCCGAAGCTAAATTGATTCTCGATGGATTAAACGAAGTTGCGCAAGTACAAAAGAAAAAAACCATTAAGGACTACGTCCCTTTTATCAATAAGAAGGAGAAAAAAGAAGCTCCTATCATGAATAAAAGTCTTCAATTTGAAATACATAAAGCGTATGCTGATTTATCAGTGAAACGAAAAGATTACGAAGAAGCGATAAACGGACTCGTACTCGCGATTGATAAATGTAAAAATGGCAAAGAAAAAGCGCGGTTAAATTTTATCCTTGCCCAATTATACCAACAAGGGAATCAATTACCTGACGCGGAAAAATGCTTTTCGAAAGCGATGAAAGCTTCCGCTCCTTTTGATATTTCTTTCAATGCACGCCTAAATAGGGCCGTTGTTGGAGGAGGAGACAAATTGGCGAAAGACTTAAAACGCATGCTGAAAGATGCGAAAAATGCTGGATTCAAAGATCAGATTTACTATTCGATGGCAATGGTCGAAATAAATCGAAATGAAAAGGCGAAAGCAAAATCATATTTGACAGAATCAGCCTTTTATTCCACGACAAATAAACGACAAAAGGCAATGTCCTACGAAAAACTAGGAGACCTTGCATTTAACACGAAAGACTATGTTTCCGCACAGAAATACTACGACTCGTGTGCTAGATTCATCAGTGAAGATTATCCAAACGGAGACATAATAAAAAATAAAGCAGCCAAATTAGCTGACTTAGTTAAGGCCATTGAAACGGCGAATTTTGAGGATTCTGTCCAACGAATTGCTAAAATGACGGAAGACGATAGAGAAGATTTCTTGAAGGAAACCCTGAAGGAAATGAAACGTGAACAACAACGACGAAAAGAACAAGAAGCTGCAAAATTATTAGCTCTTCAACAAAATCAAACCACTACTGGAACGGTCAATAATGCCAATAAATTCATCTTTAATAACCCGAAACTGAGGGAAGATGGATACAATGAGTTTCGTAAGCTATGGGGACAACGCGACAATGAAGATGATTGGAGACGAAGCGAGAAAATCGTGATGAAAGACCCGTCCTTAATGTCGGGAAATCAAGATTCATCTGCTATCACTGCTCAAAATCAATCCGCAAAAGATTCACTTACTGTGGATGTCTTAAGAAAGAACATTCCGCTTACAGATTCTACTTTTGCACTCTCGGAACTTCGATTATTGGAGGCTCGATATACTGCTGGAATACTTTATAAAGAAGTATTAGGAGAAATGGGTCTTGCCGCAGGACAGTTTCAAGCCATACTTGATATGTTCAAGAAAAACCCAACCGATTTATCCGCTGCTTTTCAATTGTTTAAATTAAACGAAGGCACATCGGAGGCTGAAACCTATAAGAATTATATTCTTAAAAATTACCCTTCTTCCGACGCCGCCAATTTTTTTAGGGATCCTGACTTTTATACCAAACAAAGAGAAAGTGCGTTAAAAGACCAACAGAAATACGTGAAGTTAGTCGAGAAGTATAAGCAAGAAAGTTATGTGCAAGTGCTTTCCGAAACACAATTGATTGTAGACAATGACCTTTCGAATGCCTTTAGAGCTGAATACATGTTGCTTAACGCGCTGGCATACGGACAGATCAATGAAGACAAAAAAGACTTAGTCCCTCGTTTGAATCGAATCATAGAGGAGAAACCGTCATCAGAACAAGCTTCAAGAGCAAAGGAAATGCTCGCGATCATTAAAAATGGTTACTCTAAGTCAGTACCAGCGAACTTTGAGAAAACATCTATTTTTACCTTCACCCCGAATTCAGCACAATACATCATTGTTTTACTCGACGAGGACGAGGATATTGAAGAGGCAAGAAATACGATTTCCGATTTTTCAAGCAAAGGATTTAAGTTAGCAAAAGTGAAGGTTTCTCAGAAAATGACCGTTACTGAAAAGGAATTTGTCCTTGTCCAAGAGTTCCCATCTGCTAAAATTGCAGGGGAGTATATCAATGCCTATAAGGCTGGATTTGAGTACCTAGATGACTTCCAAAACAATAAAATTTTCATAATTAATCAAGAAAATTTGAAAAAGTTAATAGAAACGTCGAAATTTGATGAATATAAAGTTTTTTACAACGACAATTATTAGCCCGCAATGTTAAGAAAAGAGTTATTTGGTGGAAATACAACACACGATCAAAGTGATCGATTAAATAAAATTTTATCCGGTACTGAAATTACAGGGGATATCGTTTCAGATTCTAACTTGTTGATTGAAGGTGAAATCATTGGAAACGTTTCTTGTTCAGGAAAGGTGATGATTGGCACATCTGGTAAAATCAAAGGAAACCTCGTTTGTGCAAATGCGGAAGTCGACGGTGCAATGGATGGTGAATTAACCATCGAGAATTTGTTAGTTCTTCACTCAACAGCAAGAATCAAAGGGGACATTCAAACACTGAAATTAACGATTGAAGAAGGTGCTTATTTTGAGGGTGCTTGCGTCATGAAATCTCCGGTTTCGACAACAAGCATGAAATCCGACTTTGATTTCGATGAGTAATCGAAAACAAAATCCCAAGCTTAAGAATTCTCCATATTTACGACTAACAAGTGCTGGCTTACAAATGGCCGGAGTTATTACTGCTTTTTCTTTTTTAGGCTATTATTTAGATGCTAAATATAAATTGGAAACACCGTGGTGTACCATCATTTTAGGTTTGACAGGAGTTGGTATGGGATTATTCTTAATCATTCGCGAAGTCACTGAAATTTCCAAGAAAAATGATGAATAAATCTGCCCTACGACTAGGAGGAATCTACCTCTTGATTTTTGGAAGCTTTTATTTGTTCACGCTAACCAATTGGTCAAACGTATCACTAAACGACACGTTCTTTTGTATCGGAACCTCGGCATTCATTGAACTTGTTGGATTATTGATCCTATATGCAAAAAAAGAAGTTGATCCACAAGCGGACACTTTCCGATTGCTCATCATGATTACGGTGCAATTATTATCCTTTTTGTCTGTTTGCCTCGCCTTGATTTATACAAATCAATCCAATAATCTCGTGCTTCACCTACTTGGATTGGCATTGACATTGATAGTCGTTCAGACCGTGTTTATTGTCCGCCGCTTAAAATCCACGGATGAATTCTAGCATTAATTGCTGAATTTCATTGAATTTGGCAAACGATAATGCCTCATACTTATCGTAAATGTCGTGGTAATTCTTATTTGGACCCAACGTATAAATAAAGAATGCTGGAACTCCCGCCTCCGTAAAGAAGTGATGATCTGAATTCGCCGCTGGACCTCTCGGTTTTATCAGTGATAAATAATGTGAAGCCTCGTTTAATTGTAACAATCGGTCAAATTCATTTTTGAAAAGCGTAGAATTCACACAGGTAATGCCATCTTCACCGCTCCCCATAATATCCATGTTCAACATAAAACGAATCTTCTTAAGCGGAACGAGTGGATGTTCCACAAAGTATTTTGATCCTAACAAACCGATCTCCTCACCAGCAAAGGCAATGAAAACTACATTGTAATCATCTAAAGGGTTTTTAAGTAATTCCTGTGCGATGGAAAAAATCATTCCATTTCCACTTGCATTGTCATTAGCACCGGGGAAATAACTCGCTTGTCCCATTCTTCCAAGATGATCGTAATGCGCTGTAATAAACAAGTAAGGTTTCTTCTTAGCGTGTTTTCTCGCCGGTAGATATCCAATGACATTTTTAGCGGTATGATCTTTCAAAAGACGTGTTTCGATATGTAGGTCAATTGAACCTTCGTTCATTCGCTCAAATACTGAATCTTGCACTTGTACGAATGGATAAGCATTTGCTGTTTGACTCACAGACCATGTGAATTTATCCCTAGTGATTTCCATCACAGGAGCAAATGCACTCAATTCACGCAAACGAGTCTTGATGACTTTTAAACTATCCGAACTCATCCCAAATAATCGAACCGCCAAAATGACATTCTTTGGACACGGGTAAAAACTTGAAGTAGATTTATACAGTGTCTCCGGCTTACAGGTAACTACGCGATATGTCTTACCTTTTTTACAATCGAATTCAGCACATGAAGGACCAGAATTGGGAGCAACAAGGTAATGAACAGCAGGAATTAAGGCTTCCCCATCCATTTTTAGTTCGCAAGCTCCTGGAAAGGTTTGTACAGGGAAATGAAATTCCTGAAAATAATTTTCGCCTAAGGGCTTAAGTCCAATTTCTTTAAAACTATTGGCGATAAAATCGGCCGCTATCGAATCACCACCATTTACATATCCTCTGCCGTGAAACGAAGGGGAACAGAGTGTTTCAATATAAGTTTTCGTCAGTTGGTTTTGTCCAAAAACAGAAAACGTTAAAAGACAACTAAGAAGTAGCAGTCGCATAACGACGACAAATTTTGAAAATGAAGTCTTCGACAATTTCTGACTCTAAATCCCAATTGTAAGTGGATGAGAAGTCGCTCAGTTGCTCGCGCGCTTCACTCATGTGCTGACAAGCATCTAGTTTCTTTGTCGCTGAAGAAAAAGCATCACTTGAACCATCATATAATTCGTTGATGAATTGTAGTTTTTCGTTTAAAGAAAAAGAGCCAATAAGTGTCTCTAATGGAAAAACAGAGCGATCTGAACGAATGGTTTGCTCGATTTGTAATATCCACGCACTATTGATGGATGTTGTTTCCGGGTTAGTGATGTCATCCAAGAAATTTGCTTGCGGTCCTGCCGAAACTACCAGTTCTGGAATCTCCACACTTACCACTTCTTCGTCCATGTGCTCATCCTCCAAGTCATTTTCCTCGATGTGATCACTTTCAGCAGTCGCTAATAATTCATCGGCTGTTTCTTGTATTTCGGGCTCAATTATTTCGAGCTCTTCAAGATGCTCCTCTTCCTCAGTTAAATCCACAGAAACCGATGGCGTTTCAATCGCCATATCGAATAAACTAGCTTCAACCATTGGAATTTCAGGTTCTTCAACTTCGACTTGATGGTTTGAACCTTCCTCTTCCGTTGGGACCTGTTCTTCTTCGCCCATTTCAAATAGATCAAATGCTGGCGTCTCCACTTCTTCCATTATTGGGGATGTCGTCTCAGAGAACATTGGTTCAACGGTTGCTTGCGGAATGAACACGTTCGTTTCATATAATTTATAGCGCAAGATGATCAAACGCTCGTATAATTCTTTGGAATCTTCTACCAATAACTCCATCTCTGCTTGGGTCAAATGACCCCTTTCCAAAAGGGAAAGTCTTTCTGTCAAATTAGATAAGATTGTTTTCATCATAAGGACATGCTTTTTTCGGACTTTTCATTTAAGTTACTAACTTCGTTATCAATTCAATTGCTTGACTGAAACATTGCCTTATCAAAATTAGAAAACATGCTGATTGGTGAGACGTTTTTCAGTCAATTCTTTTGAAATAAATGTTAACAAACGATTGATTTATGTTTTTAGAGCAATTTCCGATGGAAGGAAGAGCAAATGGTTGGATTGAAGTGATCTGTGGTTCAATGTTCTCTGGAAAAACAGAGGAACTTATTCGTCGCATTCGTCGAGCAGAATTTGCCAATCAATCATTGCTGCTTTTTAAACCGAAAATTGACGATCGTTTCAGTGAAAAAAATGTCGTGAGTCACAAAGGAAGCTCATTTGAAGCAGTAATTGTTGAACATGCAGACGATATTTTAAGTCACTGGAAAAATCAACAAGTTGTAGCAATTGATGAAGCTCAATTTTTTGATTATGCTATTGTTGATGTGTGTAATGAATTGGCCAACAAAGGTGTTCGAGTGATTATTGCCGGACTCGACATGGATTACCAAGGAACTGCTTTCGGACCCATGCCTCAATTAATGGCTATCGCAGAATATGTAACCAAAGTGCATGCTATTTGTGTGTCCTGTGGGAACTTAGCACATTACTCTCAACGAACCGTGCAACAAAGGGAACAAGTATTAGTTGGCGCCATTGAGAAATACCGTCCGTTATGTCGAACCTGTTATCAACAGAAATGAAATTAGAACTGACTTATACAGACTTTTGTTCCCAGATAAATGGAAAAGGTGAGGGTGTTTCATATTCCGATTTGATACAGGAAGTTGTTTACGATTCTCGGAAAATTAATCCGTCAACTGGTTTAGTTTTTTTCGCTTTGACTGGACCCTTTCGTCGAGGAGAAAGCTATATTTCGGCTGCTTACGAAAAAGGGGTGCGTGTTTTTGTGGTTCACCAGGTTCCAGTAAATACTTGGTCAGATGCCAGTTTTATTGTGGTTGAAGATACCTTGGCAGCCCTACAGTTGCTAGCTAAAAATTATCGCAACAAACTACATTATCCAATTCTTGCAATCGCAGGAAGCCTTGGGAAAACCACAGTGAAAGAGTGGCTTTACCATTTAATTGCAGGTAAATTAGAAGTTTTCAGAAGTCCAAAAAGCTACAATTCACAATTAGGAGTGGCCTTATCCCTTCTCCAACTTCCAAAAAAAGCAGATTTAGCGATTATTGAAGTAGCAGCAACAAAGCCAGGTGAAATGAGAATACTTGCTGAAATGCTTCGACCAACTCATGGCATTCTGACGAATTTACTTCCATCACACTCTAATGAATTCAATGATTTTCGGCAGTATTCAAAGGAAATAGTTTCTCTGTTTGACGGTGTTAAATGGCTCATTACATCAGAACAAACCAATAGATTAGCGGAGTTAACATGTAAAACGATTTCCCTTCAGCCTAATGTTCTTGATGCTCTGATTCCTTTTCAAGACGATAGTAGCATCCTTCAAGCCAAAATTGCGATGCAAGCGGCACAAGAATGGACCACTCTTGAAGAAGAACGAATTAAATCGCTCCCACATTTGGCCATGCGATTGGAAACCTTTGAAGGAAATGATGGGTCGCTGATAATAAATGATACCTATACCATGGATAAAGAAGCTTTTAAAAGTTCTTTATCTTACCAATTGTCAATTGCTGGTTCAAAACACCGTATTGTACTCATTGGACTTTCCGTTGAGAATTCGGCATTAACCGATGATATCCGTCAACTTTGTCTTCAATTCGAGGTCGATGAGGTCCATTTTTTACAGCAAGATGAGGAATTTCAAGTATCCTTGAAAAATGCTGTCGTTTTGGTGAAAGGAGCACGGTTTATGCAACGTGTTGCCAATCGATTGAAATGGAAACAACATAAAACGCAATTATCCTACAACCTTTCTGCCTTAAAACACAACCTGAATCAATTCAAGAATAGTTTACATGCTGAAACCAGAATGTTGGCGATGGTGAAAGCGCAATCGTATGGAGCAGGTTTAACTACGATGGCTCATTTTTTAGAGAAACAAGGAATTCATTATTTCGGTGTTGCCTATTCTGACGAGGGTAAAGAATTGCGAAAATCAGGTATTAAAACACCTATTTTAGTCATGAATGCGGAGGAAGAGGGAATGGAAACCTGCGTGGAATATGACCTAGAACCTGCCATCTATGATTTTAATCAACTTGATGAGCTACTCAAAGTATTAATTGCTCAGGAAAAAACAGCGTTCCCAATTCATATCAAACTAGACACCGGTATGAAACGTTTGGGTTTTTATCCCAATCAGGTTCAACAGTTAATCGAAGTGTTGGCGGCACAACCAGAAGTGCTAGTCAAAAGTGTATATAGTCACTTGGCAGAAGCGGAAGATCAGGAGTCCACGTTTACAGCGCATCAAATTGCTCAATTCGAAGAGATCTGCAAACAGTTCGAGTCTTATTTGTCCTATCCGTTTCTTCGACATATCTTGAATTCAGAAGGAATTGCTCATTATCCCAATGCACAGTTTGACATGGTGCGCATCGGCATTGGATTATTTGGATTAAGTTCGAATCGCTCGATGGAACAACGCTTGAAACCAGTTATTGATTGGACAAGTAGCATCTCACAAGTGAAAATGATTCATCCAGGAGAAAGTGTTGGTTATGGACGCACTTTTGCAGCCCAAAAAGAAATGCGCATTGCCATTATTCCGATTGGATACGCAGACG
This sequence comes from Crocinitomicaceae bacterium, assembly GCA_044372485.1. Taxonomy (GTDB): domain Bacteria; phylum Bacteroidota; class Bacteroidia; order Flavobacteriales_D; family Crocinitomicaceae; genus UBA952. Next base: position 7,316 of record JBILRU010000012.1, on the reverse strand, counting down.
GATTCAAACGAAGTTTAAGCAATGGGCTAGGGGCCGTTTTTATTGATAATCAACGTTGTCCCGTAGTTGGACGCGTATGTATGGACATGATCATGGTCGATTTAGGTGAGCTAAAGATTCAAGTCAATACGAAAGTTGAAATCATTGGGCCTAATCAAGGGTTAAAGCAATTCGCAAAGGAATGTCAGACTATTCCATATGAAATACTTACATCTATTTCACCTCGTGTTCACCGAAGTTATTCCGAAGAGGAATAAAGCTTATTTTTGTTCAAATTCAGTCTTATGAAAAAAATCTTTACGCTACTTATCTTTCTTTTAGTGGCCTTTCAATGGAGTGAAATCCTTGCGCAAGTTACTCCAGCTGACACGAATTTATATCGTGTGGTTAAATACAATAACCAAGAGTATATCGGTAGAGTTTTGAATGATGATGGACGCGAAGTTTTACTAGAAACAAGCTCACTTGGAAAAATATACATTGTAAAGTCTGACATTCAATCCATTACGATTGTTCACCGCGAAATAGATTTTGTTGGAGATGAATACCGCGGAACAGGTGTGTTTACCACTCGCTACCAATTTAGCACGAATGCGTTCCCACTTCAGAAGTACGAAAACTACGCACTTGTAAATTTGTATGGACCAGAAGTGCATTTTTCTGTTTCGAAGAATTTATCCGTTGGAGTCATGGCCACTTGGATTGCGAGTCCAATTGTGTTGGCACTGAAATATACCATACCAACCAGAAATGAGAAACTGAATTTCGGAATTGGAACCTTGTTAGGAAGTGCTGGTTATTTGAATCAAGGAAAAGGTTATGGAGGACTGCATTGGGGTATGGTAACGTACGGTGATCGTAAGAACAATGTCACTTTCTCATTGGGTTATTCGTATCTAAACACAGGAATCGAAACGGGTGAACAAATGTATGAGCCGGGAACGTATCCAGTTGATTTAACCAATGGATTTTATGATTATTCTATGTTAACACCGATCAATTATAAAACACCAACGATGAAAGCTCCTATAATTGGACTTGCAGGAGTGGCATCAGTAGGAAAAAAAGCGAGTTTTGTCATGGATATTATGTTCGTTTTTGGTCAAAAAACCGAGGACCTGCATAGCCAAGAGGTCTATACTGAATATGATCAAATAACCGGTGTTCCAACACAAACATATGTTGGGCCTATATCTACACTGTCGGAAAGGACTAATTCAGTGAACTGTTTAATTATGCCTGGAATGCGTTTTCAGAAAACAGAAAACAAAGCATTTCAAATTTCACTAGCCGGAGTTATTGGAAATACGACAAAACAAAAGGCTAGTACTATTACGACAAAACGTTACTCGTTTCCTGTCCCTATGTGCACTTGGTTTTATAAATTTTAAATATGCACAGACTTCAAACAGATCTGTTAAATTTAGTACGTGTCAAATTAAATGGCGGCGACTCTATGGGCTACGTGCTCAGCGATGTCTTACATGTAAGTCAAGATGCTGCATACCGCAGATTGAGAGGCGAAACCGCCTTAACTATCTTCGAAGTGCAAAAGATCTGCAAGGCATTTGACATCTCTTTTGATGCACTCATTGAGCAAAAAGCGGGAAACGTCGTATTCGGTTATACACCTTTAAATGCGTACGATTTTAGCTTGGAATCCTATTTAGAAGGGATTTTAGAGTCATTTAAACGACTAAAATCACTCGAGGATCCTCGTATCATCCTCACGATTAACAATGTCCATTTTTTACAGCTAATTAATGTTCCCCAATTACTTAGGTTCCGCCTATTCTTTTGGGCCAAAACACATTTACAGATACCAGAATACCAGAATATTCTGTTTAAACATGAGAAAGTCACAGATCGCGCCTTTGAATTAGGGAAAAACATCGTGTCTACCTATAATTCGATTCCATCCGTTGAAATATTTGACCCAGAGTTAATGCGTGGATTCATGCGGCAGATTCTGTATTACTATAAGTCGAACATGTTCGAAGATCCTTCCTATGCACTTTTTCTGTGTGATCGCGCTATTATGTTTTCACAGCATTTAAAAGCACAGGCAGATTGCGGAAAAAAGTTTGTTTATGGTACGCAAGCTCCGGAACAAGGGAATCAATTTGAAATGTATCTGAATGAAACCATCAATTCTGATGCAGCTTTCTACTATGAAAGTAAAGAAAAACGGGGATTGTACGTGACTCATAACATCATGAACTACCTTCAAACAACAGATCCACAATACGTCTCAGATACAAAGCAAGTTCTCGATAAACAATTGGCGAATTCCAGTTTGATCAGCGTGGTGAATGAAAAAGAACGAAATAATTACTTCTTTGAATTCGAAAAGACCATCAACATGTTCCGAAAAAAGATTGAAGCAGATATTGAGTTTAATACTTAGTTGCGAAAATCGCAAATATACTTAAGCCCCTTGCTTAATTCAATTTTCGTATTCGTGAAAAATGCAGAAATATTTGCAGTATAAATTTAAAATTTAAACGAGATGAAAAAAACACTGTTACTAATAACTGCTTGTCTTATTGGAATGATAGTTCAAGCACAAACTGATCAGCAGTCCACAATTGCCGTGGCGAATCCAAATGTGAATGGCTTAACAGTCAAACCTGAATCCGTCGCAAAAATGATGAGACTGGAAACCATCAAATTGAATAAGTACAAAGTTTATGACGAATATGACATGGCTGATGTATTGAAAGCAAAAGAAGAATTCAGAACACAATGTTATGGTCAAAATTGTTTAATCAAACTTGGGACAGAATTAAATGTGAATTATGTGATGTGTGGTAGTATCGATGGACTCGGAAACAAAATTGCCTTAACCATAAAAATAGTAGATGTGAAAAATCAATCGCTATATAAATCGGCTGTAAAGGAATTCGACAACCAAGAAACGGAAATTCAACGCATGATTGAAATTGTTTTATTTGAGATGCATGGTTTCACCGCTGACAAAGTGACGGCTGATCGCTTGGCATTTAAAAATGAAGTAATCACATCCAACAACATCGGTAAAATCAACAACTCAGGACCAAGAATTGGTGGTGCAGCTTTGGTCGGTTCATTGGAAGAATTTGCTACACGTCCATCTTCTCAGGGTGGTTTAGATATTGCACCATTTGTTTCCATGATTGGTTATCAGTTCGAAGGACAATACGTTGGAACTGAAAATTTCTCTGCATTAGTGGAAGGAATCGTGAACGTATCTGGATTAGAGCAAGGTAAATTTTTACCTTCATTTACTCTAATGAATGGCTTCCGATTTGGAAAAAATGGATGGGAATTTGCTTTTGGACCAAGATTGAGCGTGAAACACACGAGTGAAGGATTCTTTGATTCGGAAGGTTTGTATGGGAAAAAGGATGCTTATTTTTCCCGAAATGATTGGTCTGAATATGCTTTGAATTCTGGAGCTCAATTAAATCAGAATTATTTATTCGAAGAAAATTTAGACATGAGGGGAAGTGCTAAATTGAGCACAAGTTTTGTTGTTGCTTTTGGACGCACGTTCCGAGCTGGATCATTGAATGTACCAGTCAATCTCTTTTACACTTCTCAAAAAGGCGGTGGATTTGCCGGAATAAACGTTGGATTCAATGTTCAAAAAAGCAAACAACCCATAAACAAACCGACCCCAAAGAAAGGGTACTATTAATAGAAGGGGCTACGGCCCCTTTTTTTTGCATTCTTGAAGCGTTGCGCTTTGGTATTTCGTAAATTTGTTCAAAGCAACTTATACCTTCTAGAGCAATAATTTCAATGATCGAGTTAACACGAGAAATACATTTTTGGCAAACCTGGTGGTTCTGGGTATTGACAAGCGTCATTTTATTTTTTGCGGTCTTCATTTTTATTCGCAGTAGAATTGAACGCTCTCGTAGAAACCAAGTCCGCTTGGAAGTTAAAATTGCCGAGCGAACCAGAGAAATACGCCTACAAAAAACAAAGATTGAAGAACAAAATCGATTAATCGAAGAAGAAAAAAATAAAGTACTTCAACAACAAGCCTTGCTTCAAACAGAAAAAGACCGCACTGAACAATGGCTTAATAATACATTGCCATCAGAGGTGGTAATTGAATTAAAGCGATCTGGAAAAGTGAAAGCGCAAGCTTTTCAACAAGTTTCAGTGATGTTTACGGATGTTGTAGGATTTACCAAGATATCAGACACAATGCAGCCAAGTAGAATTGTATCCAAACTCGATATCCTCTTTCAAAAATTTGATGAAATCATTCAAGCAAATAACCTAGAGAAAATTAAAACGATTGGAGATGCTTACATGTGTGCCGGAGGTGTCCCAATTGAAAACTCGACCAATCCAATCGATGCCTGTACTGCAGCACTTCAGATTCAAGCGTTTATGGATAAACTCAAGTATGAAGCTATCGCTGATCATGAAGATTATTGGGAAATTCGTTTGGGGATTAATACCGGACCTGTAATTGCAGGAATTATCGGAAACATTCGACTAGCCTATGATATTTGGGGCTCAACAGTAAATTTAGCTCAACGTATGGAGATGTTAGGCGAGCCCGGAAAAGTAACAATTACCGGCAATACTTTTCAATTAATTGAACCATACTTTGAATGTGAATACAAGGGAAAAGCCTTAACGAAATCCCGCACCAAGGTGGATACCTATGTTGTTAATCGGATTAAACCAGAACTTTCGGTGAATGGGGAAGGACTTGTGCCTAATAATCGTTTTGAGGAAATAAAGAAATTACACCACTACAGTTCCATCAAATACTATAAAACGGAACATAATGTCCTATCATTCATGGAGAAAAATCTCTCGGATAAATTGTACTACCATTCACTAAAACACACAAAGGATGTGGTCAAGTCTGTAGAGCGTATTGCTTTATTAGAGGGAGTAACAGATGAAGGACTCTTTTTGCTAAAAACCGCAGCAATTCTGCACGATGCTGGTTTTATTGAACGCTACGATAAGAACGAAGAAATCGGGGCGCGAATGGCCACCGAAATCCTCCCGAAATATGGCTATACTGAACAACACGTAAAAACAATTGTGGAACTCATCCACGTAACTGAACTCCCGCACAAACCAATCAATAAACTTCAAGAAATTATTTGCGATGCAGATTTAGATTACCTCGGCACAGATGATTTTGAAGAAATCGCGGAACGCCTTCGTCGTGAATTAACAGAAATGGGGAAACTCGAATCGCGTAAACAATGGGATGAAATCCAAGTGAAATTCTTGAAACAACACCAATATTTTACGCAAACAGCCATTCAAATGCGTCAAGAAAAGAAGGATTTGAATTTACAAATTGTGATTGACCGATTGGCAGCTGATCAATATGATGAGGTGCCTGAGAAACTATAAAAATCGGACACCTCAGCCTTTATTAGGCTCTTTCTTTTTTGTTTGACCTACCGCATAGGAGTAAGAAAGGTTTAAAATGCTGCGATTAACTGGATTTGCCACTTGAACTTTCTGATCATAATAATAACCAAGTTCTAGTCCGTGTGGACCTTCTAACTCCATTTCAACACCGACATAATAACGAATCCTTGTAAATTGTTTACCACTCTCCCCAATTAATGGATTGTAGAAAAACTCGCAACTCACTTTTGGTGTCAATATGCTATTGTTGATGTCATAAGCATAACTTGGTTTGAAGCGAAATGCTTGATCAAACTCAGACTCATAAGGTCCAACTAATGAATTGAAGGAATACTGGTAGCGAGTTCGAAAGCCAAATGAATGACGTTTGATACCATAAGAAAATTGAAGATTTCCATTGATACGATGACTCGTTAAAAAATTCCCGTTGAGCTCTTTTTTGCCGATCAAACGGTAATCAACTGAAACACGAACGTACTTGTTCAATTTATATTTCAGTGAAAGTTGCGGAAATACAGTTCCTAATCCATCATTGCCAAAACGCGTGGTTAGATCAAGACCATAGGAAAAATCGTTTTTTAATTTTCCGCTGACACCAAGTTCATTCCAAACTTGAAAAAATGTCGATTGACAAAAAACAATGCTGGTGTTGAAACATAAAAGCGTGAGAAAAATAAATGTTCTCATTAGATTTTACGAATATTAATCGTATCCAAATCTATGATTTGCCCCTTCTCAGTAATATCAAAGGTTTGTTTAATTACATTTTTGCCGCTGGGCTTTGTGGCATCATCCTCATATACAAAAACAGTATAAGTACCCTTTTGAAGATAGTTGAAAACAAATGAGCCATCATAACTCGTTTTGACATCCTCATCGTAAAACTGATCTACAGTTCCGTAAATTAAATAAACATCCTGGTCCGACCCCGGATATTCTGCGATGATATTTCCAAGAGCATTATACTTTTGCTCTTGAATGATCCCTTTTATCGTTGCACCGCCGCCGGTTCCCTCTACTTTTTTACACGAATTGGAAAGACTAAGTACAAGAATAGAGAAAATAAGAAGGAGAATGTTTTTCATGATAACACTTTTTAGTTCATGCAATTTTAACAAAAAAAACAACTTGTTTTAACATTACTCGTTTTAACATTGGAAATTGTTCGTCTTTTCGCTAATTTTAATCGCTCTTAACTAAAAACTATGAAACAACTGCTCCTCACTTTGATTTTTTTCGCATTTCATCAAATGACGTACGGTCAAGTTGTTATCAATGAATACTCTTGTTCCAACATCACTGGCCCTTCTGATGCCTACGGCGAAAAGGAGGATTGGGTTGAATTATATAATGTTACAGCAACACCAATTGACCTAACTGGATGGTACCTTTCTGACAAAGCGTCGAACTTAACAAAATGGATGATTCCAAGTGGATCTATTCCAGCGAGTGGATTTAAAATGGTATTTTGTTCCAAAAGAGATCTAGTGAATGGGAATGAGTACCATCCAAATTTCAACCTTTCGCAAACGGATGGAGATTGGATTATTCTTTCCAATGCATTCGGAAATGTGGTGGATTCCTTCAAAATAGTTCATTTAACAAAAGCAAACCACTCTGTTGGTAGATCGACAAATGCAGCGGTGGATTTCAAGTTGTTTACTACCCCAACACCCAACGCGAATAATAGTGGGGCGGTTAATTTTTATCCGCCAAAACCGGTTTTTAGTGTTGCCCCTGGATTTTATCCTACAGCTCAAATGGTTTCTATTAGTTGCGCAGATCCAAATGCAATAATCAGGTATACGCTCGATGGATCAAATCCTACAGCAACATCTACGGTTTACTCCACACCAATCAACATATCCACAACAAAGGTTTTAAGGGCAGTTGCTTTTGGTGCAACACTCTCATCT
>JBILRU010000011.1:0-27519 GCA_044372485.1 Crocinitomicaceae bacterium | reverse complement strand
TGGCGCGCTTGAAAACAAAAAAAGCCAGCCTAAAGGCTAGCTTTTTGTATTCTTTGGCGGAGAGTGAGGGATTCGAACCCCCGGAACCTCGCGGTTCAACAGTTTTCAAGACTGCCGCAATCGACCACTCTGCCAACTCTCCGCGCCAAAAGTACATAAACTTTCAGAATTGACAAGCGTTGAGATAAAAATATTCGAAAAATATTTATGATTGTTTACCTTTGTTCTATGAAACTAAAGCAAGTACCACTCGAGGAATTGAATGCCATGAACAAGGATACACTCATGGAAAAACTTGGTATTCAATATGTTGAAATCGGTGAGAATTATGTCGTGGCTTCCATGCCTGTAGATCATCGCACAAAGCAACCCATGGGACTTTTACACGGTGGTGCCAGCGCTGCTTTAGTGGAAACGGTTGGATCCTTGGGCTCTTTGTTGTTGATTAACCAAGAAACACATTATGCAGTCGGACTCGAAGTCAGTGCGAATCATGTCGGTGGAATCCAAACAGGTGAAGTTTTAGCAAAAGCAACACTTGTTCACGGTGGAAAAACCACGCATTTGTGGTCCATTGAAGTCCGTGAAAAAGATACCGACCGCCTAATATGCACGGGGAAACATACGGTGATGGTGTTGGAGAAGAAAGTTTAACTAGTGATCAGTGCCTAGTGCTCAGTGTCAAGCTCCTCGCTCTCTTTCTCCGCTCCGCGTTCTGTCCGCCGCGGCGGACTCGCTCTGTTTCCCGCTCTCCGCTCTGTTTCCCCGCTCTGTTATTCCCTTCTCTCCCCGATCTGCTGTCTCCACATCGCGTAGTACAAGCCTTTTTCAGCAAGTAATTCTTCGTGTTTTCCTGTTTCGACAATGATTCCTTTTTCGAGTACGAAAATCTTGTCTGCATGCATGATGGTGGATAAACGGTGTGCAATTAAAACCGTGATGTGCTCTTTGTGACTTCCAATCGAACGGATCGTGTTCGAAATCGCTTCTTCGGTGATGGAATCCAAGGCGGATGTCGCTTCGTCAAAGACTAATAAACGTGGATTGCGAATCAAAGCACGTGCAATGGATAAACGTTGTTTCTCTCCACCGGAAAGTTTCATTCCGCCTTCGCCGATGACCGTGTCGATCCCGTGTTCACTGCGCGCTAACATGTTTTCACACGAAGCTTGACTCAATGCGAAGTCCAATTGTTCTTGCGTTGCTTCTGGTTTGGTAAACAATAGGTTTTCACGGATCGTTCCAGCGAATAACTGCGTATCCTGTGTGACAAATCCCAATTGTTGTTGTAATTCGTCGCGATCAATTTTCGTGGACTCAATGTCGTTATAGTAAATTTTTCCGTTTGGCGTGGAATACAATCCAACGAGTAATTTCACCAAGGTACTTTTTCCAGATCCACTTGGACCAACAAAAGCTATGGTTTCTCCTTTTTGTACTTCGAAATTGATGTTGCTAAGCGCATCGTAGCTTGATGACTTATGACGGAACGTCAAGTCATTGAAAGCTAATTTCTCAATGGCATTCAATGGAATTGGGTTTTCTGGCTTCTCTTCAATCGGAGTGTTGATGATCTTCTCGAAATTATTCAAGGATGCTTCCGCTTCGCGGTATGCAATAATCACATTTCCAACTTCTTGCGATGGTCCAAAGATAAAGAAGGAATAGAATTGCAAGGTCATGATTTGTCCAAGGGATAAGGATCCGTGAAATAATAAGTACATCAAGATAAACATGATTGATTGACGCAATAAATTCACCGTCGTTCCTTGAATGAAACTAATGCTTCGTACTTGACGCACTTTTTTCAATTCCAATTGAAGGATTTTTCTTGTGCGATCGTTTAAACGATTCGTTTCCTGTTGAGTCAAACCTAAACTTTTAATCAACTCAATGTTGCGTAAACTTTCGGTCGTACTTCCCGCCAATTGCTTTGTTTCGCTCATGATGGTCATCTGAACTTTCTTGATGCGCTTGGATAAGAAGCTGATGAAGAAACTCAATCCAGCTGCGGAAAACAAGTACAGAAGGATTAATCCAGGTTGAACGGTAAATGCATATACCATCACGAAAACTAGCCCCACAATCGATACAAAAAGGATATTGATGAAACTCATGATAAAACGTTCGGCATCCGTTCGTACTTTCTGAAGAATGTTCAATGTTTCACCACTGCGTTGATCTTCGAATTCATTGTACGCGATTTGCAAGGTGTGTTTAAGTCCGTCTGTATAAATGTCAGCTCCTAGCTTTTGAATGATCAAGTTGATGCTATAATCCTGAAAAGCCTTCGCGGTACGACTCACCATGGCAACTCCAATTGCAGCAGCGATCAACCATCCCACTCCTGAAATGAATTGTGACTCGGTAAAATCCTTCGGATGTGTTGCAAATCGATCTAAAATTTTCCCAAAAATAAACGGATCCAACAAAGAGAATACTTGATTAATTGTGGCTAATCCAAGCGCTAAAAAGACTAGTGATTTGTAGCGTCCGAGGTAACTAAAGAGAATTTTCATGAGGTATTATTAGTTCAAGGTGCAAAAGTACGAAACTAATCTAGTCCAAATGCTGTACTGAGTTTCGCTAATGTTAAGAATCCGTATCTTTGTTTTAAATTGTTCAATACGCATGCTTCTTTATCGATTCCCAGGTCAAGCCATATTTTCCAAAAAAGGCTTCTTTAAAGAAGTGCAAAGTGATGTTTTACATGGGTTTATCATCAGTGATTTCAATAATAAATCTAGGTATATTTTTACAGAATCTGAAGATTCGCTTCCTAATCCTCAAGAACAACAGACCCCTTTCGTTATTACAAAAGATGCGTACTTAGTTCAAGCAACAAAAATCGTTTCCTTATTGCGAGAATCCTCCATGGAGAAATTGGTCTTTTCGCGTGTAAAATCAGCTAGTTTATCGATATCCGGAAATGAATTATTTCATCGCTTAGAAGCTTCTTACCCAAATGCATTTGTTTATTATTTCAATGATCCTATTTTAGGGGAATGGATTGGTGCGACTCCCGAAATATTGATGAAAAGAGCGAATCAACGTTTTGAAAGCATGTCGCTCGCTGGAACCAAGAAAGCGGAGGACGAAAGTCCATGGGGAACAAAGGAAATCGAAGAACAGGATTTCGTGAGTCAGTTTTTGCGAGAAACCTTAATCAAACATGGCGTATTTGAATTAAGCCACGATGGGCCAAAAACGGTTCTCGCTGGTCCGTTAGCACATTTGCGAACTGATTTCCAATGGACGTCGACGCTTCATCAAGCTTGGGAAATCGCGAAGGACCTCCATCCTACTCCAGCAGTCAGTGGAACGCCGAGAAAAGACGCTTTGGATTGGATTCGATCTGAAGAAAAACATGAACGTCAATTCTACGCTGGAATCATTGGATCCATGGATGAACATAGCATGAACCTCTACGTTAACCTACGATGCGCGCAAATTATCGGCTCGGACATTTACCTATATGTTGGTGGAGGATTTACCGCGGATTCGACACCTGAAAAAGAATGGGAAGAAACCGAAAATAAAAGCAAAACGCTGTTAAACCTCCTTTAAATTTTGGTATTTTTGCGGGATGATTTCCAGCTCAAAAATCATGGTGCAATTGATTGTCGATCAGCTTCTAGCTTACGACATTCGCAAAGTTGTTGTTTCTCCGGGATCGAGAAACGCACCTTTTTCCATTGCCTTTGATGAACATCCAGAAATAGAGACCTTTGTCGTTCATGATGAGCGTTCTGCGGGATTCATCGCACTCGGAATGGCGCAAGAATTAGGCGAGACCATTGCACTTTGCTGTACTTCAGGAAGTGCTTGCTTGAATTACTATCCTGCAATCTCCGAAGCGTTCTATCGCTCGATTCCTTTGTTGGTGTTGACAGCTGATCGTCCAGCGGCATTGATAAACCATGGAGACGGACAAACAATCGTTCAACGAGATGTATTCAAAAATCACATCCTTGAAAGCCTTGAATTCGATGAAGATTTGTTCGAGCAAAAATCCATCGAAACACATCAAAACGAATTAGCCAACTTGTTACAAATCACTCAAAGCAACTGGAAAGGACCCATTCACTTGAACGTGGGATTAAACGAGCCATTGTATCAAACAGTAGAAAAAAGCATCGATTACGGAAAACGATTGACAATCGACCCACCTATGAAGCGCATCGACGCAGCTGAAATGGAGCTTATTTTGCAAGAAATCAATCAATCGAAAGTATTGGTTCTCGCCGGACAAATGGAACAAAATCCAAAACTTCAACAGGAGCTAATTAAACTAGCTTCTTTTCCAAATGTTGTTGTTTTAGTGGAAAACACGTCAAATGTTAAACACGAACGGTTCATCCACTGCATCGATCGAACCTTGAATGGTTTCGACCAATCGAACGACGCTTTTAAACCGGAAATTTTGATCACCATTGGCGGAGCAGTTGTATCGAAACGAATCAAAGCATACTTGAGAACTGCGGGGATTCAAAAGCATTATAAAATTGGCGCGGAATTCCCTGAAATGGATACCTATCGTTGCTTAAGCAAGGCTTTTCCATTGGCTCCAGTTGACTTCTTTCAACAAGTGAATGAATCTGAACTTGTTGCAAATACGCATAATTTCAATGGAAAGTGGAAAGCCATAGACATCATCTCAAAGGATCGTTCACTTGAATTTGTGTCTGAATTTTCCAATTTGACGGATTTACAGGTATTTCAAAACATCCAAGATTTTTTACCGGAAAGTAGCATTTTACACATGGCTAATAGCTCTGTTGTTCGCTACGCTCAGTTATTCGATCCACTTCCGGGTGTGCGTTATGAATCTAACCGTGGCACAAGCGGAATCGATGGCTCAACAAGTACAGCACTTGGTGCAGCGATAGTCAATACAAACAAGCCGCATGTACTGATCAGCGGAGACATTTCCTTTTTGTACGACAGCAATGCCATGTGGTACGAACCGTTTCCAAATAATTTCAAGATGATTGTCATTCAGAATTACGGCGGTGGTATCTTCAAGATCATTCCAGGTCCAGCGGATTCAAAGCAACGAGAACGTTATTTTGAAGCGAAACAAGCGAAAAGTCCTGCTTCTATTGCGCAAGCTTTTGGACTTCAAACGAAAACGATTTCTTCCTTGGAAGAACTTACAGAATTTTTACCTTTGTTCTTCGATGCTAGTTGTGAAACACAAGTGTTGGAAGTCCAAACGGATGACCTCAATAACGCCATTGATTTGGATCGTTATTTTGAATTTTTAAGAAACTAAATTATACATGGAACATTTTCTCGCGTCATTTCAAATACTAAGTACTGTTCAAGGATGGACCTATTTATTGATTTTAACTTTATTAGAAATCGTACTTGGGATAGACAATATCATCTTTATTTCCATCGTGACGGATCCACTTCCACGTATCAAACAGCGCAAAGCACGTACAATCGGACTTAGTCTTGCATTGATCATTCGCATCCTCATGTTGAGCGTTATTTCATGGGTGATGACTCTGGATCAACATCCTTTGTTCACAATCATGGGGCAATCTTTCACTGGACATAGTTTGGTTTTATTAATCGGTGGATTATTCTTGATTTATAAGTCCGTTACGGAAATGCATTCTAGTGTAAAAGGTGCAGAAGAAGGACATAAATCCAAGGAAAAAAGTACTTTACGCGGTGTGATTATGCAAATTGTCATCATTGACTTTATCTTTAGCTTTGACTCCGTGATTTCAGCAGTTGGTATGACAAATGACATTTCACACGAAACGCATGGAAATCCTTTAATCATTATTGTACTTGCCGTAATTATTTCTATGATTGTGATGTTATTGTTTGCACGTCCAATCAGCGACTTCATCAATCAACGCCCAACGATTAAAATGATTGCACTTGGTTTCCTTGTTACCATTGGAGTCATGTTAATTGCAGAGTCATTTGGTGAACACGTTCCAAAAGGATACATCTATTTCGCGTTGGTTTATTCATTAGCTATTGAGTTTTTGAATATAAAAATGCGCAAAAACAAAGTTGAATGACAAAGTCCGAAGCAATCATACATCTGTCACTTTCATCAGAAGATGACTTGGACGATTGCATTGAAATGGCGCTATTCAAAGCGAAACAAGAACTCATTCAGAAAGTTGACAACGTATTCATCTTTCCAGCAAAAGTAAAACGTTTAACACTTTTACAAGAGGCTTCGCTCACACTTGGACATTGCTTCCCTAAGGAGGTCAACGTACAATTAAATCCAATTGTAACTGATACCATTGAAAAGGCATTTCATTCCTTTCAGCGTAATCGAGCGATGTTATTGGGACATTTAAATCAGGTGAATTCCTTTGCTGGATTAATCAATATCCAACAATCCATTTTCTTCAACTACCGGGAATGGGCATTGTTTTGGGATTTGGATTTCATAGAGGATGCAAAGGGTGACGTAAAACGAACCTCCATACTTGACTCCATGCGGTTTATTCAATGGATTTTAGAACTCAAAGCTCAGGGAATCGAACAGACCAATTTGTTGAAAGATTTAACAATTCCAACTGACGTAACACACGAAATTCACCGATTGAAAATCGTTCTAGAAGAGTTGAATTAGCGTTTACTCCGCTCCTCCTTCTGAACCTGGTAACTTTGATTTATTGGACATCTCCAACTTACCAAATTTATAACTTGCTGAAACGTATAAACGTCTAGTCAACCATTTGAATTCAGCAGTTTGCTCAACACCAGGACGATTGACTTGCATGTAGAATCCTTGCTTATTGAAGATGTCCGTTACACGTGCACCAACGGTCCACTTACCACCTTGCAATTTCTTCTCGAAAGCCAAATCGACTGGACCTTGTCGTTGAGCAATTCCCTGAACCGTAACACGTGGCCCATTATATGTCACACTCAACTGAAGTGTAGCCGTTTTCTTCCAAAACTCAATGGATGAATTGTATTTGAAGTTGTGGTTAAATCCTTGGCGGTTTGGTAGATCCACTTGATTAGTCACGTACCAGATGTAATTAGCATTGTAAGAAAACGTATTTTTCCACCATGTTTTTGGACGGAACATACAAATGAATTCCGTTCCAAGGCTTTTTGTTTCCGCAATGTTCATGAACGTTACAGCACTTGTTCCATTTTCGTAGAACTCTTTCACACGAGAAATAACGCCGGTACTATTACGGTAATATGTACTCGCAGTAATTGAATATTTTGCTTTTTCCAATGAATAACCTAAATCGAATGAATGGATGAATTCTGGTTGCAAATTAGGATTTCCAGTGCGTAAATTGAACGGATCAGAGTAATTCGTGAATGGATTCAAATCCGCTGAGGATGCGCGTGTAATTCTGCGGCTGTAACTCAAGCTGATTTCCGATTTTGGCTTCAATACATAACGCAAGTGGGCAGAAGGGAATAAATTGACATATCTGTTGACAATTCGAATGGAATCTGTGACCAAATTTGGAATTTGATATGCGTTTTCAGCACGCAATCCACCTTGAAACTTAACGCGGTTAATTTGCTGGCCATAGACCGCATACACGCTATAAATTTGCTCGTTGTATTCGTAAAGGAAATTAGCAAGGCTATCAATTTCATTCATTTGTGTCGCCCAGTTATAGGTATTTGAAACAGGATTGACGCTTTGATCTCGAATGATTGCTTTGGCACCGGATTCGAATCGTGCCCCAAGTTTTGGGAACAAATAAGTAAAATCAGATTGAAGGGTGGTAATGTTGTTTTTCTCGGTGTTTCGCAACTCTTGAATTAATTCAGGGTAGCTCGTTAAAACAGAATCAGGTGTGTAATAGTTTTGCGAATAAAAACCTTGGATGTTTTCATTTCCAAGGGACTGTGTTGCATCAAAGCTTAGGTTGCCTCGTTCATTTTTAAAATCGTACTTGTAATTCAAGTTGAAATCAAAATTTCTCTGTTGGGAAGGATCGTACGAAGAACGCAACCACAAACTGTCTCTTTGTCCAAGCAAATCATAGGTAGAATTCCACAAATCTCCCGTACGATCTCTTACACCGATATTTCCCGTAGCTGAAAACCCCAAGGTATTGCGCGCCTTCAAATTAATATCCATTCCAAAACGAAATGTTTGTCCGGCATTTAAATCTGTTCCAACACGACTTTGGTCCAAGTTGAAGTACGAACTTCCAGAGCCTTGTGTAATTTGCGAATAGTTATTTCGGTATCCTTCTAAATAGCGAGCGTTATACGTTCCGTAAATATTAAAAATTCCTGTACGGTAACTCAAGGATAAATTCCCCTCTCCGACATTCCCTCCATTTTGAAAGGTTGTAGCAAGATTCGTAGAAACCAAGCCATTGAATCCATTAAGTTTGTTCTTTTTCAGAACGATATTAATGATCCCCGATGTTCCGTCTGGATCATATTTCGCCGATGGATTCGTCACGATTTCAATGCGTTCAATCGATCCTGCCGGAAGTGCATCGAGTAAGGTTTTTCCATTTCCACCGCTCAAAGAACTTGGACGTCCATCAATTAGCACAGTAACCGAACCTTCTCCACGCAACATCACTTTTCCATCTTGGTCAACTTCTACAGATGGTAGTCGTTGTAGAATGTCGTTTGCTGTCCCGCCTCGAACATTTAAATCTTCGGCAACGTTGTATATTTTTTTGTCGATTCCAGCCTTTAGAACATCCTTCTCGGCAATGACTTTTACTTCTCGCTCCGTTTTCTCGCTGATTTTTCTCATTTTCAATGTCCCAACATTAAAAATGGGAAGCGCTGTTTTTACAGTAATCGCAGAAACCAAAATTGGATCATAATTCGTGAAAGTTATCTTCAAGTAAAATGAACCAAATTGACAAGGAATACTGTATTTTCCATCCTCTGAAGTAAATGCGCCAGAAACAATCGTAGAATCCGTCGCTTTAAAAAGTCGAACTGAAACGTAATCCAATGCTTTTCCTGTTTGTTGATCAACAATTTTCCCGATAACCATCCCGTCCTCATTTGAACTGGTTTTTTGTCCAAAAATAGTTGGGACAATGAGTAGGTTTAGGGTGATTAAAATAAGTATAGATCTCATAAGTAGTGCAAAAATACAAAAAGCAGTTTGATCAAGACTTATAATAAATTAGGTAGGAGTAATAGAAATATGAGAAATCGTAGAGACTTTTAATTCAGAATTTCAAGAATTAGCCAAAAAAAATTATCTTTGCCAACAAAATAACCATACAATGATTGAAAATTTAAGTTTAGAGGAATTAAAAGCAAAATTCAACAACGATAAGAAATTCAAATTAGGAACATATATTGTTGGTGGATTATTGACAGCATTATTATTGTTTTTCGTTTACCGACAAATGATTTGGGTTCCAGCAAATGAGAAATCAAATGATGGATGGTGGGTAGCAATGAACTACATTTCTAAAGATTCAACGGATCAAGCAATCAAGGTTTTAGTTCCTTTTGTGAATAGCAACGATGGGAAAACTGGAGGAGAAATTGGACAGTACCTTCTTGCTACACAATACATGAAAAAAGGTGAATACCGCAAAGCATTGGAAAACTTAGAAGGTGTTTCATTGGATGATTCATACATCAGCGTTTTCTCTATTGGATTACAAGGAGATTGTTATTCTGACATGAGAAAGTATGATAAAGCATTATCATTCTACACAGATGCTGCAGATGCTCAAGATAACGAGTTAACAACACCAATGTACTTGTTTAAAGCAGGGTTGGTTGCCGAGAAATTGAAAAAGAACGAAGATGCAACAGGATTCTACACTCGCATACTTGATGATTATCCTACTTACGCTTCTCAAAACGGAATTGAAAAATACATCGCTCGTGTGAGCACTAAATAAGAAGGACGATGGCGACAGCCAACAAAAATCTATCTTCGTATTCAACTGAAAATATAATCAATGGTGCCGATTTCCAAATCGGCATTGTTGTTTCTGATTGGAACGATCACATTACCAATCGCTTGATGGAAGGAGCAATCGCAACCTTACTTGAAAATGGCGTGGTAGAATCAAATATTCACATCCAACGTGTTCCTGGAGCATTTGAATTACCCTTGGGAGCACAGTATTTCTGCGAACGTGTCGATATTGACGGTGCAATTGCCATTGGTGTGGTGATTCAAGGAGAAACACGTCACTTCGACTTTGTTTGCTCTGGAACGACACAAGGCATCATGGATGTGATGTTGAAAACCAATAAACCAGTCGCATTTTGTTTACTCACTGATAACCACGAACAACAATCCATTGATCGTGCAGGTGGTAAACATGGAAACAAAGGAATTGAAGCAGCAGCAGCTTGCCTTCAGATGATTTCCAATAAAAAGAAATTCGCTTAATCTTCAGCACATGACATTAATAAAATCAATTTCTGGTATCCGTGGAACCATCGGTGGAACTGTGGACAATGGTTTGACTCCAATTGACGCAGTGAAATTTGCTGCAGCTTATGGATCTTGGTTAATGGAACGAAATCCAGGACAAAAACTTCGCGTGGTAATTGGACGTGATGCACGTATTTCTGGCGCTATGATTTCGGACTTAGTGGTCTCTACCCTACTTGGACTTGGAATCGACGTAATCAACCTTGGTCTTTCCACCACACCAACTGTTGAAGTTGCTGTTCCATTAGAACACGCACAAGGAGGAATCATTTTAACAGCAAGTCACAACCCAAAACAATGGAACGCGTTGAAGTTGTTGAACGAGAAAGGTGAATTCATCAGTGGTAAAGATGGCGAAGAAGTATTGTCTATTGCTGAACAAGAACGTTTTGTTTTTGCTGAAGTGGATGATTTAGGTACAGTCCGTAATGATGATTCATACCTTCAAAAACATGTGGATGCGATTTTAGCATTACCCTTGGTAGACAAAGCAGCAATTGCAGCGGCAGACTTTAATATTGTCGTAGATGCAGTGAATTCAACCGGTGGAATCTTTGTTCCAGCTATGTTGCGTGCATTAGGCGTGACGAAAATCACAGAAATGTATTGTGAGCCAACTGGGCATTTCCCACACAATCCAGAACCGTTACCAGAGCATTTAACAGATTTATCAGCGAAAATCCTTGAGATAAAAGCTGACTTTGGAATCACGGTTGATCCAGATGTAGATCGCTTAGCCTTGGTTTGTGAAGATGGATCTATGTTCGGAGAAGAATACACATTGGTTGCCTGTGCGGATTATGTACTGAAACATACTCCAGGTTCAACTGTGTCAAATTTATCGTCAACCAGAGCATTGCGTGACATCACAGAAGCACGTGGATTGACATACGCAGCTGCGGCCGTAGGTGAAGTGAATGTGGTGACCAAAATGAAAGAAGTCAACGCCGTCATCGGTGGTGAAGGAAACGGTGGGATTATTTATCCTGAATTACATTATGGGCGTGATTCACTGGTTGGAATCGCTTTGTTCTTGAGTCACTTGGCTCATGAGAAAAAAAGTGTTTCGGCACTTCGTGACAGCTATCCAAAGTACACAATTTCCAAAAACAAAATCGAACTGACTCCAGAAATCAACGTGGACAAAGTCCTGGCGGATATGGCAACGAAATATGCACACGAAGAAGTGGATACCATTGACGGTGTGAAAATTTACATTGCCAAAGAATGGGTACATTTGAGAAAGAGTAACACAGAACCAATCATTCGAATTTATTCTGAAAGCAAGGATGAGCACGCGGCCGATCAATTAGCAAAACGCATCATCGAGGAAATCAAAGCGTGTATTAATGTATAAAATGATATTCCCTCTGACAAAGACATTGCTAAAGTGTTTTCTAGTCTTTATACCTGATGTAGCGGATTTGCTTTCTTAACTTGTATTGCTGTTTTCTTTTCATCCATTACACATTGTTTACAGCACATTCTTCAAGTGGATAACCAAACCATTTGATATTTTTTTTTTAGGTTTTTTACTTATTACATAGAATAAATTACTTACTTTAGACGTTAGTAACACAAAACGTTACTATGATAAAGCTATTTGGGAATAAAGAGACTGAGAAAATATATTTGGGTAAAGTATCCAAAAAGTATCCTCCCGAAATTCAACAAATAGCACGTCGAAAATTAAAAATGCTTCATGCATCTCAAAACTTAAATGATTTAAGGGTTCCGCCCGCAAATCGTTTAGAGAAGTTGCGTGGCACACTTTCTTCCTATCATAGTATACGTGTGAACCAACAGTGGCGTATCATTTTTATCTGGTATGAAAATGACGCGCTTGATGTACAACTAGTCGATTACCATTAAAAGAAAAAAGTCATGGAAAAGTTAAAAAACATTCATCCCGGAGAAGTATTACTCGAAGAGTTTTTAGTTCCGCTAGAAATCACTCCTTATCGTTTGGCGAAGGAAACATTCCTACCTCAAACACGCATTAGTGAAATACTAAAAGGAAACCGCCGCATCACAGCTGATACAGCTCTGCGTTTTGCCAAATATTTTGGAAATACCGGAAAATTCTGGCTCATGTTGCAAGACGATTACGACCTTGAGCATGAGCTTGAACTGAAAGAATCAGAATTAAAGGAAATCAAACCATTCAAAAAGTAAGTTACTTTTCTTTGAATATAGCATCACTGATGCCTTTATTCACTTTGTAGTTCGTTAGTTTGATGACGATCGTTCCTTTTTGGTCTTTATCTGCCGTCTTTTTCTTCTGTTGATCCGTTTTGTTTAAATCTGCTGCCACACTCTTGGGCATTTTAAACTTCTTCACATCAATCGTAAAAGTCAATTGATTTGGAAGTCCAAATTGAACTTCTGTTCCATAGGTGTAATCAACAATAACGGTTCCGCTCGAGCGTGTTGTTACTTGTGAACGAAGGATCACATCTCTTTTGGTATCTACCCACAGTTTCGCAAGAATAATCTCGCTCGTTTCCCCTGTCGGAATAACGGTAATTAAGTTCGTTTTAATTTCACCGATGGTCTTTGTCCCGCTAGACACCGCCATGTATGAACCCTTGTTCATCAGAAACGCATTTACATCGGTAAATCCCTGTTTCGGTAAAATCGCAATTCCTTTGGAAACCACTTTGAATTTATCCTTCTGCTTAAAATAAATGGAAGCGTTTACTGGCATTATTTTAATGAGTGGAATATTCGCTTTAATGTTGGCGTCCACCGAATAATCCTTAACGGAATTTAATTTCTGAACAACTTGTTGAATAACCACATCAGCATCAACCTCTTGAGAAAAGGAAGTTAAGGCATGAAGTACAAATAAAAAACTGAAGATTTTTTTCATTAGGATGTAATGTCTTTTTTATTGAATTTGTACACTGCTATCAAAACGAGAACAATGTTGTGTATAACGAGAATCGAAACCGAATTACGAATGGTTGTCCATGGAACTGGATCTTCAAAAAACGAACGCCAAGAAGCCATGTGGGTAGTAAAAAGGAAGGGTTTGATGGAGTCAAAGACCGAAACATCCAAGGTGCCAATGATCGTAAAGAGAATGATGATGGACATCGTACTGACGATTGGACCAATGGAATTTTCCGCAAACGCAGATAAACAAATGGACAAAGTCGAGATTGTTAGTAAGGCTAAATACGCCACACCAAAACTTAATCCATACCTCCATAAGATATCCTGTTCCTTTAAAATCACTAATCCATCACTATTCAACACGATTAAATCCCCAGAACCAAAGATCCATTTACCAACGATTAACGCGAGGAATCCAAGCCACAAGGTGAGGATTAAAGTATAAACTGCTCCTGCTATAAACTTAGAGAGAACAATTTGTGTTCGCGAAATAGGTTTTGTAGCCATCATTCGAATCGTTCCCATCGCGGCCTCTCCAGAAATCAAATCACCGGTCACAAGTGAAACCAAAAGTGGAATATGGACAATCAGCATTTGAAGAATGATAAACGCAATCAGATTTCCATTCAAAATATTGCCGTTGAAGGATAAGGTTTGTTCAAAGGACGCAGTAACAAAGGAAATAAACGATTTTCCATCGGCCTTCATGGCAAACAGAATCAGTAATACAAGAAGTGTCAATGCACCAATTCCTAGGTAACTTCTTGGTTTTGCGAGGATCTTAATAAACTCGTTATACGTATTTTTCAGTAACATTAGGATTGGATTATTTTCATGAAAAAATCTTCGAGTTTTCGTTTCGGCTCCATTGCATGAACTTCCACACCTTCTTGAACTAATATTTGGTTCAAACTTGGAACAAGTTGTTTTTCGATGTTTATTTCGATGATGCGTTCATTGATTTGCTTAAAACTTGCGCTTTCAAAACGTACTTTAATGACGTTTACAGTTTTCTCCATGTCATTCACCTCTAACTGAACAACCATTTCTTGGGCATTGAGCAATTCCTTTACATCTCCTTCGATAATCGACTGACCCTTATTGATAATAACCATTCGATTCGAAATCAACTCAATTTCGGATAACTGATGAGAGGAAAGAATGACTGTTTTATTTTGCTCTGATTTCAAGCGTAAAATTAAATTTCTAATTTCAACGATACCTTGTGGGTCGAGTCCGGTTGTTGGCTCATCTAAAACAATTAAATCGGGTTGATGCAACAAGGTCTGCGCAATTCCTAAACGCTGTTTCATTCCATGTGAAAATCCACCAACTTTATCTCGGTTTCGACCGTTTAATCCAACAAAGTCTAGCATTTCAGCTATTTCACGTTTAGAAACATCTTTGCCTGAAATGCGCGCAAAAATAGCCAAATTCTTTTCCGCGGATAAATACCGATAGAAGTCCGGCTTCTCAATGATGCTTCCAACTTTGGAAAGGATTTCATTTCGGTGATTTTTCAGGTCTTTTCCAAACAACTGAATTTGTCCATTATCTGGCTTAATGAGCGACAACATGCAGCGAATCGTGGTGCTCTTCCCTGCTCCATTTGGACCTAGAAATCCAAATACATCACCTTTGTTGACCGTAAAAGATACATCCTTCACCGCTTGAAAGCTCCCGAAGTTTTTCGCGAGGTGCTGAACCTTTATTATTTCGGTATTTTCCATTCTTCAAAGTTAAGTAATTGTTCGTGCGTTTGACTTACTTTTTATTTGGAAAAATCTCATCTACCTTTTTGGTTCTGTACTTGAAAATTTGAGTCAATTTTGGTTTGACAATAATCGGGTGAACCAGTTTTCCTAAAATCCCAAAGGGCAATTCATAACTAACAATATCCGTCATTTCTACCCCTCCATCGACCTCTTTAAAGTGATGTTCATGGTGCCAAATCGCATAGGGTCCTTTACGCTGCTCATCAATGAAGAATTGTCCTTCCTTCACTGCCTTTATCTCTGTAATCCAAGTCATTGGAATTCCCAACAAAGGAGTTACTTTATATTCAATCATCATTCCTTCGTACATCTTCGCTGGAAGATCGGTTTTGATGTTGAATCCCATACCGGGAGGAGTAATTTCTTTCAAATTCCCTGGGGATGAAAAATAATCCCAACATTCCTTCATGGTTGCTGGAATAAACTGAGTGGTCTTTAATTGATACATGCCTTTAAAACATGAGAATGCGAAGAATGTTCATCCAAAAGATCGAATCTCAATGAAATAATTTCTTGTTCGGTTTAGGACCCATTTTCACTTCTAACATCCCTCCACTGACAATTTGCTCGTGTGTAATAAAGGGTTTCAATAAAGGAATTCCGTTTAAACTGATGGACTGAATATAAACGTTGTTTTTCGCTTGGTTTTTAACCACCATATTAAATTGTTTCCCTTCGGGGAATTGAATGGTCGCGGATTTGACACTTGTACTCGTAAGCGCATAATCCGTTGAACCTGGAGCAACGGGATAAAAGCCCAAAGCCGTAAAGATATACCACGCGCTCATTTGTCCACAGTCGTCGTTTCCTCCTAGTCCATCTGGTTTTGCTTTGTATTGCAACGGTAAAATCATACGTGTCGTCGCTTGTGTCTTCCATGCTTGACTCGTGTAATTGTACAAGTAAGGGACATGATGCGAGGGTTCGTTTCCGTGGACATAATTCCCAATGATTCCATCGCGCATGATGTCTTCTGTTTCTGCAAAGTATTGATCCGGAAGTGACATGGTAAACAAGGAATCTAAATGCTCGATGAAACGTTTTTCACCACCCATTAATTCCATCAAACTCTTTGGATCCTGCGGAACATACAACGAATAATTCCAGGCATTTCCTTCGATGAATCCTTGTCCGTGTGTACTCAAGACATCAAACTCCTTTTTGAAACTTCCATCCGACATTCTTGGACGCATAAATCCAATGGAGGAATCAAATTGGTTCTTGTAAAAAGCAGCACGTTTTTGGTAAATAGCATGCAAGGAATCTTGCCCTAATTTTTTGGCCATTTGAGCGATACACCAATCGTCATAGGCGTATTCCAAGGTCTTGGATACTGAATTTCCACTTAAGTTTTCCGGAACGAATTGATAATCTAGGTAAGCGCCTAAACCTTCATAAAATCGTTGGCTGGACGTTGTCACAGCTGCCTTCAGCGCACGAGAATAATCAAATCCAGGATTGCTTTTCACCATGGCATCAGCTAGAACGGACACACTGTGATAACCGATCATACACCAGTTTTCATTTGCGTAATGTGACCAAACGGGTAGCATTTGGTGCACACTTTGATCGTAATGTGCCAACATGGACTCAATCATGTCCGCATTGACTTTTGGTTGAATCAAATTCAGGAAAGGATGTTGCGCACGATAGGTGTCCCACAGAGAAAAAGTCGTGTAATTCACAAATCCATTGGCTTGATGAATGCGTTGATCCAATCCTTTGTAACGGTTATCGACATCCATGTACAAGGTCGGACCTAAAAAAGTATGATACAGCGAAGTGTAAAACGTTACTTTTTCATCCTGACTTAAAAAGTCTGCTTGAATGATGTTCAATTTCTCATTCCATTTTTCTTGGGCATCCTCCACGTAGGAATTGAAATTCCAATGTGGACATTCTGTTTTTAAGTTTAACAATGCACCGTCGATATCCACGGAGGACAACGCAACCTTTATTTGAACATCCGTTTCAATTCCAAATTTAAAAATAGCTTTTAATCCTTCTCCTGCTGCTTCCGGGAAATTATGCTCAACATCAAACTTTCTCCAAAATCCATTGTAGGTAGTTGGTTTTACATTTTTAAATCCATATTCGGTGATGCGTTTTGAAAAGGAAATCGCAAAATACACCGTTCGTGATCGCGCCCATCCGTTTGTTTGACGATAACCTGTTATTAACGTATCGTTTTCCATTCGGATAAAGCACCAAACATTCTTGTCCGCATAATTGTAGATTCCATGTGTCAAATCCATCAAAACATGATTGTCTTTTCCCTCTTGAAATTGATAATGATGAATTCCAACGCGTTCTGTGCTTGTTAATTCAACTTGGACCTTCGGTTCATCCAAATAAACTCGATAGAATCCCGCTTGAGCCTGTTCTTTATCGTGTGAAAAACGCGATCGATATCCTTTATCCGTTTGACCTGCAGTTCCGGGATTCCATTGAATCGAACCTGAATTTGGCATGAGAAGGATGTCGCCTAAATCAGAATGACCTGTTCCGCTAAAATGGGTATGCGAAAACCCAACAATACTTGAGTCATCGTATTGATATCCTGCACAATAACGATACACATCTTTTTGATATTGTCCATTCACTAACATCGGAATGGTATCCGTATCTGGACTCAACTGAACAGATCCAAATGGCACTGTTGCTCCAGGAAAGGTGTGTCCTGCGTTTTTCGTTCCAATTAATGGATTTACAAAGGGAATCAAGTTGCTATTTTGCGCAAGAAGAATCGTTGGAAGAATAAAAAGAAGAAATAGAACTGTTCTCATTCAATAAAAATACAAAAAACAAAAAAGGCAGGATAAACTCCTGCCCTTTTATATGAACTTAGATGAATCTGTTTTTTAGATGTTCTCGATGATCATTGCGGATGCACCTCCACCACCGTTACAAATTCCAGCTCCACCAATTTTTGCGTTGTTTTGTTTCAATACGTTAATCAAGGTAACGATTACGCGAGAACCAGAGTTTCCAAGTGGGTGTCCAAGTGCTACTGCACCACCGTTAACGTCAACTTTCGCTGGATTAAGTCCAAGAATCTTTGTGTTTGCGATTCCAACAACAGCAAACGCTTCGTTCAATTCCCAGAAATCAACATCTGCAACAGTCAAGTTTGCTTTTGCTAACGCTTTAGGAATCGCCAATGAAGGAGCAGTTGTAAACCATTCTGGTGCTTGTGCTGCATCTGCGTAACTAACGATTTTCGCGATTGGTGTCAATCCAAATTTCGCAACTGCTTCTTCGGAAGCTAAAACCAATGCTGAAGCTCCATCGTTTAATGTCGATGCATTCGCAGCAGTGATTGTTCCTTCTTTGTCAAACGCAGGACGCAAGGATGGAATTTTATCTAAAAAGACGTTTTTATATTCTTCATCCTCCGAAACCATGATTGGATCTCCTTTACGTTGAGGAACCGCAACAGCAACAATCTCGTTGTTGAATCGACCTGCATTCCATGCATTTGCCGCTTTTGTATATGAATCTATCGCGAATTGATCTTGTTCTTCTCGTGTAATATTGTGTTCTTTCGCACACAATTCAGCACAGTTACCCATTGGTACTTTATTGTATACGTCTAAAAGTCCGTCTTTCGTAATTCCGTCTAACATGTTAATGTTTCCGAATTTCACTCCGTTGCGTCCATCTAGGTAATGTGGAACTTGAGACATGTTCTCCATGCCACCTGCCACAACCACGTGGTTATCACCAGAAAGAATGGATTGTGCTCCTAGCATAATCGCTTTCATTCCGGATGCACATACTTTGTTTACGGTTGTACATGGAACATTATTTCCTAGTCCAGCACCAAGAGCTGCTTGACGAGCCGGTGCTTGACCAACTCCAGCTTGTAGTACATTCCCCATAAATACTTCATCAATGATGCTTGCATCTACGTCTCCTTTTTCTAATGCTCCTTTGATTGCTACAGATCCTAATTGGGTTGCAGGAATGCTTGATAAGCCGCCCATGAATGCTCCCATTGGGGTTCTTGCCGCAGCAACGATGTAAACTGTTTTTGACATATGCTTGAAAATTTTCACGAATTTACGGATTCCTTTTTTGAATTTGATTTTAAACAGAAAAGAAATCGCGACATTTCCGGAATTGTCCTTATTTTTGAAGCCATGCATTTACTCACAGATTATTCACTTTGGTGGCTTGTTCCGATTGGACTTTTATCCTTTGTGTTGACTTATTTTTATTACCAAAAAGTGAGTTGGTTCACCGATTTAGCCGGATGGAAAAAGACGCTGATGAAATCTTTGCGCTTTTCCTCACTGTTTTTAATTGGAGTATTGTTACTAGGTCTTGTTTTCGAAGCAACACATTTTCGCGATGAGAAACCTATTTTTATCACACTTGTGGACAATTCATCCTCGATGAAAAACTTCAAGGATAGTTCGACCGTGGATAAAAATCTTGAAAATTACCGCAAGGAATTGACAAAACGTTACGCTGATCAATTTGAACTCATTGAATGGACGATTGGAAGCGAGCAGGGAACGAATCAAATCCAATTCAACGAAAAAAGCACCAATCTTGAACTCGGATTTGAAGCCATCAACACACAGTTTTACAACCGAAACGTCGGTGGTGTTGCCTTGATTTCAGATGGAAATTACAATGTTGGCTCGAATCCAAGTTATGCCGCTGAAAAATTAAATCTGACACCGGTATTCACCTTATCAGTGGGAGACACGACTCCAAAAAGAGATCATTTTGTTAAAAATGTTTCTGCAAATGATTTGGCTTATCTAAACAATGACTTCCCCGTTGAGGTGGATATTGAATCCTTCAAGTTTTCTGGGAAAACTGCGCGCGTGAGCATTCTACACAATGGGAAAACTGTGGCAAGTCAAACCATTACTTACGGAAATCAGAAAAAGAACTTTAAACAAGTAGACTTTCAGTTGAAAGCAGACAAGGTTGGAGTTCAGTCCTACACAGCCGTGATTTCCAATTTGGAAGGTGAATATTCGATTAAAAATAACCGTAGAAATTTTTACGTTGAAATAGTAGATGCACGAAGTAAAATAGTGTTGCTTTCTGCTGCTCCGCATCCTGATATGAGTGCATTCAAAGACGTACTAGAGCGCAATGAAAATTACGAAGTCAAAAGCATGATGCTGAAAGATTGGGATCAATCCCTCGCTAAAGTTGACTTGGTGATTTGGCATGAACCTGGAATTCAATTTGACCCTGCTCAACACCAGCGATTGCGTTCCGCTGGAATTCCAATTCTCTATATTATTGGTCAACAAACGGATGCGAATGAAATTGCAAAATTGTCTATCGGATTAAAATCCAGTAGTTCTAGTCAATCGGAAGAACTGGAACCTACATTCAACAGCGGGTTTAACGCATTCGAGTTAAGTGAAGCCTGCAAATCCTCCATTGACTTTCTCCCACCGTTGACCGCAAAGTTTGGAGCAATTAAAGTTGATCCAAGTGCGGAAATCTTGTTATTCCAACGAATTGGTCAAATTAAAAAGAATGATCCGTTGCTCTTCTTTACGAAAGGTGAAAAAGTAAAGAATGGAGTCATCTTTGGAGAAGGTATTTGGCGTTGGAGACTGAATGATTTCATTCGTCATCAAAACCATGATGTCTTTAATGAATTCATAGGGAAAATCGCTAATTATTTGATGGTCAAAAATCAAGGAATGGGTTTGCGTGTTCAACTACCGAAACGCATGAACAGCGAAGAAGAACTGATTGTCACAGCCTCCTTCTACAATGCGTCTATGGAACCAATCACTGGACCTAAAATCGATTTCGTTCTCACGAGCGACAAAGGAAAACAATACAAGTCACAATTTGCCATTGCAGGTAGTGTTTATAAACTAAATCAAGGGAAATTAAATCCTGGGAAGTATTCATGGAAAGCTAGCACCGCGTTTAACGGAAAGAAATATCTGAAGACGGGAGAATTCATAGTAGAGGAAATTCAATTAGAGAAATTAGAGTCCTTTGCGAATCATGGGACTTTAAAACAACTATCTAAACAATCAAATGGTTCTTTTCATTCCCTTTCCTCCTACCGAAGTATGTTGGATGAATTGGCAAAGCGAAACGACATTGCAACCGTAACCTATGAGGATCACACCTTTGATGATTTGCTCGACTACCTTTGGGTTTTCGCATTAGTGTTTGCACTATTAGCTGGGGAATGGTTCCTTAGAAGGTATTTTGGTTCTTATTAAGGATAGAAAAATGAAACACATCCTTCTTTACCTATTGTTTGTTGCGCCCTTTTCAGCTTGCTCACAGCAATACCGTGATGGCGATATTATTTTCCAATCCTCTCCATCTCGACAAAGTGCAGCGATTGAAGAAGCAACTCAATCACCTTATTCCCATTGTGGAATCATCTTTTATGAAAACAATGTCGCGTATGTGTATGAAGCTGTTCAACCTATCGGCAAACGTCGTTTGGACGAATGGATTGAAAGTGGTGTAAAAGGTGAATTCCTCGTGAAACGACTGAAAGACTCCTTACTCTTAAGCGAAAATGGAATAAAAGCCTTGAAAAGTTATACTGTCGGACAATTTGGTAAAAATTACGATGGTAAATTCAATTGGTCGGATAAAGAGATGTACTGCTCTGAATTAGTCTACAAAGGATACTTGAATGCCTGTCACATTAAATTAGCGAATCCAAAAGCACTGCGGGAATTTAACATCGATGGTCCGATTGTTCGCAAAATCATGAAAGAACGCTACGGAAACGATATTCCATATGAGGAACCCATGATTTCACCGGATCAACTCGTTAATTCGAGTCTATTGCGAACGGTCAACTAAAAAAAGTGCTAATTTTAGGCCATGAATTTAAATTTTCAATGCAAACACTTTAATGAGCTCAGCGTCGTCGAGTTTCATGATATCGTAGCTGTTAGACTCAAAACATTCGTCGTTGAACAAAATTGCATTTACCAAGACCTTGATGGAAAGGATAAAAATGTTACCACTTAATTTGTCGTGATGGCATGGGAAATATTGTTGCAACCGCACGCATTCTTCCTCCTGGAATTTCATACGGTGAAGTATCCATCGGTAGAGTTGTCCTGCAAGAAGAACTTCGCGGGAACGGACAAGGGCACGAACTCATGAACATGTGTATGGCTTTTTGCGAAAAGGAATTTGGAAGAGTCCCAGTTCGCATTTCTGCACAAAAACACCTAGAACGATTTTACAACGGTCATTTATTCTTCTCGACAGGAAAAAACTACGAAGAAGACGGGATTCCACACGTTGAAATGTTATACACACCCCTTTAATTAATTCATATGCTTCATAAAACGTTACTTGCTGTTTCGAGTTTAATTCTCATTAGCTCTTGCGCGAAAAAAGAAGTTTCCATGTCAAATGGAAATTTCAATACCATCAGCATGGACTATTTAGACCGGACTATCAAACCACAAGATGATTTCTTTCTTTTTGCAAATGGAAGTTGGGTAACAAACAATGAAATTCCAGCTTCCGAATCTCGTTGGGGTAGTTTCAATGAATTGGATCAAGAAAACAAAAAGAAATTAACAGCTATTCTTGATGATGCAAAGGCAAACCAAGGAGTAAAAGGATCTCAGAATCAATTGCTTGGGTCTTATTATGCTTCTTTCATGAATATGGAGCGTAGAAATCAAATGGGCTTATCAGGAATAACAAGTGAACTAAATCGCATTGATTCGATGAATCGAAAAGACTTTATTGTCTCATCAATTGCCATGAATCACCGCGATGGAATTGGCTCCGTATTTAGTTTCGGTGTAGGGCAAGACATGAAAAATGTGACGAAGAACGCTGCTTACATTGGTCAAGGTGGGATTGGTTTACCAAATAAGGATTACTACCTATCGGAAAATAAAAAAGAAATCCTTGAGGCCTACAAGCTTCATATAACCAAGTCATTTGTACTTCTTGGAAAATCTACGGAACAAGCACAAAAAATGAGTGAGGAAATAGTTGGATTCGAAAAGAAACTTGCTGAATCCATGATGAGCCCTGCTGAAATGAGAATTCCAGAAAAAACATACAACAAAACAAGTTTAAAAGAAACAATCAACTTGTTGGGTTCTTTTGATCTTCGTTATTATTTTACAACAGTTGGTTGCCAGATTCCTGATACGCTCATCGTAGGTAATCCAAGCTACCTGAAAAAAGTAGCAGAGATGTTGGAGGGCGAATCGATTTCAACTTGGAAAAACTACCTCAAATGGAATGTAATCAATCATTATGCAGGAAGTTTAAATGAGGAATTTGTTGCTTTGAATTTTGATTTTTACGGAACCATTTTAAGTGGGAAAAAAGTTCAAAAACCTTTAAATGAAAAGGCGATTGATGAGATTACGAACATTGAAATTGGAGAACTGCTAGGAAAAGCATTCGTCGAAAGACACTTCTCAAAAGAAGCACAAATGCGTGTAAATGAAATGGTTGATAATCTACTGGCTGTTTTCAAAGAACGCATTCAAAACCTTGATTGGATGTCAGACGCAACGAAAAATGAAGCGTTGAACAAACTTTCTTCCATTGGACGCAAACTTGGATTCCCTGATAAATGGGAAGATTATTCAAGCTTAAATTTCTCTTCCGATAATTACTTGGCTAATGTGAAAGAAATGAACCGTTTTAGTGTCCGAAAAAACTTTGCTGAACTGAAGAAAGAAGTAGACAAAGACAAATGGGGAATGCCGGCGCACATGGTGAACGCATACTACCATCCGCTTTTAAATGAAATCGCTTTCCCAGCTGGAATCATGCAAGCACCGTTCTTTGATGAGAAATCAGAGGATGCCGTGAATTATGGACGTATTGGGATGGTGATTGGACACGAATTCACGCATGGTTTTGACGACATGGGTGCTAAGTTTGCTGCTGATGGCTCGTTTAAAAATTGGTGGACAGAAGAAGACTTGCAATCCTTTGGTGAAAAAACGAAAATTCTTGGTGAAACCTTCGCTGCATTTTGTCCAATGGAAGATCAATGTGTGAATCCAGAATTAACAATGGGAGAGAATATCGCAGACCTTGGTGGACTCACCATGGCGTTTTATGCGTACAAACGAACTGCTGAGTTTAAGGCAAATGAGTTACGTGAAGGATTTACACCGGCGCAACGATTCTTTATCGCATATGCTCAATTATGGAAAATTAAGTATACAGATGAGGAAATGAAAAATCGCATTGCGAATGACCCGCATTCCCCAGGTATGTACCGCGTGAATGGACCATTGAAAAATTGTCCGGAATTCTTCGAAGCATTCGATGTAAAAGAAGGACGTACGATGCGCAACGATGCGAAGAAAATCGCTAAGATTTGGTAGGGAAATATTTGTGTAAAAAAAAGTCCCAACATCACTGTCGGGACTTTTTTTTTGATGTGAATTTTTAATCGAAATGAATGTATTCTATCGCACAATTCATCAAGATACCTAAACGGTCATCTTCATTCAATTTCTTTGCCGAATTATAGTTATCATAAATTTGCTCTAAGCTATCAATATAACAGTCATAACACATATCCTTGGCTGATCCGACTGTTTCTAAAGCACTAGAAAATTCTTTCACATCTTTCAATGCTTCTTTTCGATCTTCATCGTTCCATTTTCCTTTCGTACTTGACGCACCGCATGCGAACAAAGTCAAAGATGTCATGAGGACAATAAATACTTTCATAAGGTCAATATTTTAGCTGTAAATGATTCGTAGTTAAGCGTTTCCTGCTCCCCCGTTGACATATTCTTTAGAATGAGGTTTTTAGCTTTTAATTCCTCTTCACCCAAAAGAACGACATATTGAACAGAACGGTCATTCGCATATTTTAATTGCTTTTGAACCTTTGCTGCACTTGGATAAACCTCACAATCAATATTGTTTTCGCGTAATTCACGAGCTAAAGTTAAACAGGTGGATACTTCCGCTTCCCCGAAATTAATAAAAAGTACTTTAAGTCCTTTCGTTACGGATGCTGGAAACAAATTCAATTCCGTCATCACATCGTAGATGCGATCAGCGCCGAATGAAATCCCTACACCAGAAAGTCCTTTCAAGCCGAAAAGTCCAGTTAAATCATCATAACGTCCACCGCCGCAAATAGAACCCATATTCACATTGTTTGCTTTCACTTCAAAAATGGCTCCAGTATAATAATTCAACCCACGTGCTAAGGTTAAGTCAAACTCTAAGTCCGAACGCTTAAGTCCCATTGAATCAACGACATTCATTACGTATTCTAATTCTTCAATTCCTTTCATTCCAACTTCGGAATTCGCAAGATATGAACGCATGAGTTGCAGTTTTTCGCGATTACTTCCTGCAAATTGAAAGAGCGGTTTAATTTTCTCAATAGCTGAATCACTGACTCCTTTTTGAGAAAGTTCGTTCAGAACTCCCTCCTCGCCTATTTTATCTAGTTTATCGATTGCAACTGTTAAATCAATAATTCGCTCAGCCTCACCGCAAACTTCTGCTATTCCACTTAATATTTTACGATTATTCAGTTTGATAGTAAAGGAAGGAATGTTCAAATGAGTTAAAACATCATCAAAAATTTGAATCAACTCCACTTCACAAAGCAACGAATCCGAACCTACGACATCCGCATCACATTGAAAAAACTCTTGGTATCTTCCGTGCTGTGGACGATCCGCTCTCCATACGGGTTGAATTTGATAGCGTTTAAATGGAAAAGTAAGTTCATTCTGATGTTGCACTACAAAGCGGGCGAAAGGGACGGTTAAATCATACCTTAAGGCCTTTTCCGCTAATGATGAAGCGAACTTTGGTAAGTTATTGTTGGCTAACGCTTCTAAATCTGCCTTCCGCATTTTATCGCCAGAATTCAAGATCCTAAAAATCAAACGATCTCCTTCTTCACCATATTTACCCATGAGCGTACTAGAAAGCTCAAAACTTGGTGTTTCGATTGGCGCAAATCCATACCGTTTAAAAACAGTTTTAATGGATTCAAATAAATACGTTCGTTTCGCCACCTCGTTCGGTAGAAAATCCCTTGTTCCTTTAGGTATCGCTGGTTTTTGAGACATAATTATGTGCTGTGGTATTGTATTTAGTTTTGATTCATTCAGGATTTGAGAATAATCAAAATCATCTTTTCATTCCCAAAGTTAATTCCTTTAATTGATTTGAGCATAATCCCACGTGAAGCTAGGTTCAAAAAAAGCATAAATTTTTCATAAAAAATGTATCACTGATGAAATATATATTGTGTATGTTCGTTTGATTAAATCAACTATGAAATTTAAAGACACCATCGATTTTGTTAATGGTATTCTTCCTTCAAAAGGAAGTGTTCTATTGTCGGAACCTTTTCTCCAGGATCCACATTTCGAACGTTCAGTTGTTTTAATGTGTGAACATTCTGATGCTGAATCTTTTGGATTTGTTTTAAATCACCCATCAGCTGTTCAATTAAATGACCTCGTTGACATTGCTCCAAAGTCCATTCCAGTTTTCATAGGTGGGCCAGTAGCAAACAATAGCTTATTTTACATTCACACCTTAACGGATATCGATTCTAGCGAAGAGATTCTTCCGGGATTGTTTTTTGGAGGAGATTTATCAGCCATTTTTGAATATTTATCCACCGATGAATGCAACAAAGAAAAAGTTCGTTTTTTCATTGGGTATTCTGGTTGGAGTAAAGGGCAATTAACACAAGAAATCAAGGAGAGAGCATGGATATCCGTCGATAATATTTCCATCGAAACCTTGCTTTCCATTCCCGTTTCTACGCTTTGGAAAAAATGCATGTCCGTTCAAGGAGATCAATTCAAGACCTTCTCGATTTTCCCTAAAAATATCGCTGATAACTAAAATTGATTCACGAGGATTGAAAGAATGTCCGTAAGTTTCATTCGAATTGATAAAATCCTATGTTTTAAAGGAATTATTACTATATTTGCACCCTCAAAAGAGGAAGTTGTGCCCTAATCACAACAAAAAATGTTTCATCCTTTCGGGAAATTGGGGTTTCTGAAATACAAATTATTAAGCCACATGGCAAAGAATATTGAAATGCAGGGTGCTGCAGATTTTGATTGGGAAGCGTTACAATTAGACGGCTATACCAAAATCGAAAGATCAGAATTATCTGATGTTTACGAGAAAACCTTAACTTCTATCAATGAGAAAGAAGTAATCCAAGGTACAGTTGCATTATTAAACAAGAAAGAAGTAATCGTAAATATCGGTTACAAATCTGAAGGTGTTATTGCAGCGAACGAATTCCGTTACAATCCAGATTTAAAAATTGGAGATGTAGTTGATGTGTATGTTGAGTGTCGCGAGGACAAAACTGGTCAGCTAGTTGTTTCTCACCGTACAGCACGTATGCACAGCGCATGGATTCGTGTGAACGATGTATTACGTACAGGTGAAATCATTACTGGTTTCGTTAAA
>JBILRU010000097.1:0-7977 GCA_044372485.1 Crocinitomicaceae bacterium | reverse complement strand
CGTACCGTCCGCGACGCAATGCTTGCCAATTCAATTCTTTTTCCGTTGCTCCCTTCAATTCAATCGAATCTACTTGATGCTTGTATGCTACTGGAAACAACCTTCCTAGGGAAAGGCAATAGTCAAAAATATCTTTTTTAGACAAGCCACAGGTTTCATCCAAATGATCGAAGAAAATTCCACCAATTCCACGAGACTCCTCGCGATGTGGCAAATAGAAATAGCGATCTGCCCATTCTTTAAATTTTGGATAAAAGTCACCTGAAAACTGTTCAGATGTTTCCTTTAACTGTAGGTGAAAATCGACCGCTAATTTTTGATCTACGTAATGTGGTGTCAAATCAATTCCTCCACCAAACCAATACGTCGAACCATTATCCAATTCAAAATAACGGACATTCATATGGATAATTGGATGTCTCGGGTGTTTCGGATGCAAGACAATCGAAACGCCTGTCGCAAAAAAGTTTTCTCCTTCCAGATTCAATTGCTTTTTCATCGCTTGAGAAACTGGACCATGAACAGCCGAAAAAGCAACTCCCGCTTTTTCAAAAATGCGTCCCTGACTCATCGTTCGCGTAAATCCACCACCACCTTCTTCACGTGTCCATGGATCTTCTATAAAGGTCGCTTCTCCGTCAATTTGCTCCAAGGCTTGAGACTTATGCAACTGTAATCCTCTGTAAGATTCCTCTATTTCTTTACGCGTCATGTTTATTCCGGCTTCGATTCAAATCCTTTAAAATCTAAAATATATCCTGCAGTATTTTGAAATCCATTGCCTACTCCCTGTTGAAGGAGTTGGTAATTACTGATGATTCCTGTTTGTTTATTCGTCTGACTAAGTAACTGACGGCAAACCATTAAGGTGACATCATAGCCCAAACAAGCCATTTTTGTCAAATCAGACGTGTAGACCTTACGGTATTTTTTATGTAAGGACATGACACTTGGAGAATGGTAGGAGAAATAACTCGGACTTGCATACGTAAATGCATACTCATTTTGAATGCTCCCGCTGACTTCCTTCCACTCTAACCATTCCTTAAGTCCATAAATGTGGACATGCTCATTCGATTTGTATTTTTCTAACAAGGACAGCACTTTAGCTTTATCCGTGCTCAATACCACATAAATGATGTCCGGATTCATGAATTCATACTGCTTGTAATTTTTCCAAGTCGCTTCAATGATTTTCGCCTTGGAAACAGACGATGGAACATTTCGGAATGCCGTTAAAAACAATTGGTCCATTTTCATGTCGACCTCTGACTCTCCTTTGATGAGAACAACCGTTTGATCAACAAAATGACGGTGTAGACTAGATGCCAACTGCTCCATCAGGTTCGAAGAAGAAGGCGAAAGACAAATCGCATTTGGATTTCCAAGCAACTCACTTTCCTTCATTGCTACTGGAAAAGCTACCCTTAACTCATTCTTACGAGCAAAAGAACTGACCAATTCTGCTTCTCGTTGTTGAAGTGGAGCGAAAATAACATCCATCTCCAACAATTCAGGTTTGGCTAAAATCGCCGTTAGATTTTCAGTCGCTGATTCATAATCGTACACGTGAAAAACAGCATTCAAGCCGAGATGAGTCAATGAATCCATGGCTAATTTTGCTCCCATGTAGTATTCTAGCGCTGCACCAGAAACAAAACGATTATAGGTCGCTGTGGAATCCAGATTTAAGGGCAAAAACAAGGCGATTTCGAATGATTTACGTGCAGGAAATTGCAATTCATCCTTAATTTCCTCCGCTCTTTTTGGTGGAACGGGACGAATCTGAACACGTTCAACCTTCTCCTTCTTGATGGGAATTCGAACGGTTTGACCCGGACTCACACGACTAGATGTTAAATGATTCAAGGATTGAAGTTCCGGAACTGGAACCATGTAACGTTTGGATAAGGTATAGAGTGACTCTTGTGGTAAAACAACATGTGAAATTACTTCATCAGAAAACGAAATTTTAAAGATTGATTTCGCTACCTCACTAGGCTTAGGTATTTCCTGCTGCATCACCTCGACCGATGTAGAAGTTTCATCCGTCTGAATGCGCGCGATGGCATTCGGAATGGTCAATCGCTGATTTAACTTTAATCCATTTTTCGTTGTTGGATTATACTTCATGATTGAATCCATGGATACATCATACAACTTAGAAACGGAATACAATGTTTCCTTTTGAGCCACCGTATGCTTCACTGTTCTGCGTTGAACTGGAATAAAAACAACCTCTCCAGTGGTTAATCCACGTTCGATTCCTGGATTCATGTTCAAAATATCCTCTGCCGGACAGGCATACATTTGTTGAAGTCCGTATAGATTATTTCCGTCAGCTACGGTATGAACATAACATTTCTTCCCCTCTCGTTCTGTAATTTGAGCGTATTGCTGTCCATGAACTAACAATGCACTGAGTAACCAAAAGAACAACAAGGATTTTTTCATGAAACGAAGGTTATTCCCATTCAATTGTTGCAGGTGGCTTGGAACTAATATCGTAAGTAACACGGTTTATTCCTTTCACTTGATTGATGATTCTGTTCGATATCTTCGCTAAGAATTCATACGGCAAATGACACCAATCGGCAGTCATTCCATCGGTAGAAGTTACGGCCCTCAATGCAACCGCATTTTCGTAGGTGCGTTCATCACCCATTACTCCAACGGATTGAATCGGTAAGAAGATCGCTCCCGCTTGCCAAACATCATCGTATAATCCGTCTTCTTTTAATCCATCGATGAAAATCGCATCCACATCTTGCAAGATGCGCACTTTTTCAGCACTCACTTCTCCTAAAATACGGATTCCAAGTCCGGGACCCGGGAAGGGATGGCGTCCAAGAATGCGCTCATCGATTTCTAGTGAGCGTCCAATGCGTCTCACTTCATCTTTGAACAACAATCGAAGTGGTTCAACGACTTGTAGTTTCATGTAATCAGGTAATCCGCCCACATTGTGGTGAGATTTAATCGTTTGTGATGGTCCACCAGTCGCAGAAACCGATTCAATAACATCTGGATAGATTGTTCCTTGTCCGAGCCATTTGGCTCCTTCCACTTTTTTGGATTCTTCATCGAATACATCAATGAATACTTTACCGATCGCTTTGCGCTTTAATTCTGGATCAGTTAATCCTTTCAATGCCGCATAGAACAGATTGGAAGCATCTACACCTTTCACGTTTAAGCCCATTCCTTTGTAGGACTCCAACACAGACTGGTATTCGTTTTTACGCAGGAGTCCATTATCTACAAAAATACAATGTAGATTTTCTCCAATCGCTTTGTGCAATAGGACTGCCGCAACGGATGAATCAACACCCCCTGAAAGTCCAAGAATCACCTTGTCATCTCCCAATTGTTCACGTAAACGGGAAGTAGTCTCATCCACAAAAGAATCTGGTGTCCAATCACATGCGCAGTGACAAATGTCCACGATGTAATTTTGCAAAAGAATCTTTCCTTCCGTCGAGTGATACACTTCTGGGTGGAATTGAATCCCGTAGGTCTCTTCGCCTTCGATATGGTATCCAGCAATCTCGACATCGGATGTACTGGCAATGATTTTATAGTTGCTAGGAATTTTTTTGATGGTATCTCCGTGAGACATCCACACTTGTGAACCGTTGGTCATTCCTTTGGTCAGGATATGACTTTCATCCACGTAGGATAAATGAGCACGTCCATATTCACGGATGCTTGAAGGCAACACTTCACCACCGAAATGATGGGATAAATATTGCGCACCAAAACATACTCCGAGAAGTGGCATTTTTCCTTTGATTGCATCTAGATTCGGTCTTGGAGAAGCCTCATCGCGCACAGAGAAAGGACTTCCCGAAAGGATTACCCCTTTCACATTCGCTCCAATTTCTGGTATTTTGTTCCACGGATGGATTTCACAATACACATTTAACTCGCGGATTCTACGCGCAATTAGCTGCGTATATTGGGATCCAAAATCTAAAATTAATATCATTTCATGCATGCGGCAAAGATAAGCATTATTGCTAATTAGCGATACCCGAAGCTTTGCTCATTTTCAAGCAATAAACCGGAGTAAACAAGATTGTATTATTTTCTTGTGAATTGTTGCAATTCAAGCGACTGATTGTCCTTTGGATTAAGTAGAATTGATTAACTTTGGTGCTTGCATTAAAGAGAAAAAAGATGATTGGAGATATCTTAAAATCCATTTTTGGAGATAAGAACGCGAAAGACAAGAAATTATACTGGCCTTACGTAGAGTTAGCAAATGCTGCTCATGAACACATAAAAACTTTATCCGACGAGCAATTGCGTCAAAAATCGCGTGAATTTCAACACCAAATTCGCGAAGAAAAAGAACGCCTTGAGCATCAGCTGGCAGACCTACGAACCAAAGCAGAAAGTTTGGAAACAAGCATCAACGAGAAAGAAGATTTATTCGATCGCATCGATAAGTTAGAAAAAGAAATTGATGCCCAAATCGAAGAAACACTGATTAAAATCCTACCGGAAGCATTCGCTGTGGTAAAAGAAACCGCTTATCGTTGGGCAATGAACGGACAATTAGTGGTTACAGCAGAAGACTTCGATCGTGACTTAGCGAAGAAAAAAGACGGAATTACCATCGATGGTGACAAAGCGATTTGGCACAACGAATGGACTGCAGCTGGTGGACACATCAAATGGAACATGGTGCACTACGATGTTCAGTTGATGGGTGGTGCTGTGTTGCACAAAGGAAATATTTCTGAAATGCAAACGGGAGAAGGGAAAACATTGGTAGCAACACTTCCTGTTTACCTGAATGCACTTGCTGGAAAAGGGGTACACATTGTAACGGTCAATGATTACTTGGCAAAACGTGACTCCGAATGGATGGGTCCATTGTACCAATTCCACGGTTTGAGTGTGGATTGCATCGATAAACATCGTCCGAACTCCAAAGAAAGAAGACAAGCTTACCTTGCGGATATTACCTTCGGTACAAATAATGAATTTGGTTTCGATTATTTGCGTGATAACATGGCCGGACACATTGACGATCTTGTTCAACGCAAACACCATTTTGCGATTGTAGATGAGGTCGATTCCGTATTGATTGACGACGCTCGTACGCCATTAATCATTTCTGGTCCGACTCCAAAAGGAGATGAGCACGAATTCCATGAATTGAAACCACGCATCGAGCGTGTAGTAGACGCTCAAAAACAGTATGTGCAACAGTGTTTAGCGGAAGCGAAAAAAATGTTAACGGTCATCAACGAAGCACCTGAGGACAAAAACGAAGCTAAACGCATGTTGGAAGACGGCGGAATCGCTTTGCTCAGAGCACACCGCGGATTGCCAAAAAACCGCACACTCATCAAATTCTTGTCCGAACCAGGAATCAGAGTTCACCTTCAAAAAACGGAGAACTTCTACATGGCCGAGCAAGGTAAAAACATGAAGAAGATCGATGCGGAATTGTACTTTGTCATCGATGAGAAAAACAATACGATTGAATTGACTGACAAAGGAATCGATTTGGTTTCTGGAAAAGATGATCGAAACTTCTTCGTGATGCCTGATATCGGTGATGAAATCGCTAAGCTTCAGAAGCAAAACCTAGAGAAAGATACCTACCTCGAACAAAAGGATGGATTGGTTCGAGAATATTCGATTAAATCAGAACGCATTCACTCCATCAACCAATTATTAAAAGCATACACGCTTTTCGAAAAAGAAGTGGAATATGTGATTCTTGATGGAAAAGTGAAAATCGTTGATGAGTCGACTGGACGTATCCTTGAAGGACGTCGTTACTCAGATGGATTACACCAAGCGATCGAGGCAAAAGAAAACGTAGAAGTAGAAGCTGCTACGCAAACGTACGCTACAGTGACTTTGCAAAATTACTTCCGTATGTACCACAAACTTGCTGGTATGACCGGAACGGCAGAAACGGAAGCTAAAGAATTCTGGGATATCTATCAATTAGATGTAGTAATTGTTCCTACGAACAGAGCGGTAACACGTCAAGATCAAGACGATTTTGTATACAAATCTGCACGTGAGAAATACAATGCTGTGATTTTAGAAGTGGAGGAATTAGTCGCTGCTGGTCGTCCAGTTCTTGTTGGAACAACGACCGTTGAGATTTCGGAATTAGTTTCCAGAATGCTCCAAATGAAAAAGATTCCTCACCAAGTATTGAATGCCAAATACCACCAAAAAGAAGCAGAAATTGTCGCGAATGCTGGATTAGCAGGAGCGGTGACTATTGCAACGAATATGGCTGGACGTGGAACCGATATCAAGTTAGGTGAAGGTGTGAAAGAAGCTGGTGGACTCGCGATTATTGGTACAGAACGTCACGATTCCCGTCGTGTTGACCGTCAGTTAAGAGGTCGTGCTGGACGTCAAGGAGATCCAGGTTCTTCTCGTTTCTTCGTTTCTTTGGAAGATGACTTAATGCGTAAGTTCGGTTCGGAACGAATTGCAAAACTCATGGACCGTATGGGACTAAAAGAAGGAGAAGTGATTTCTGCCGGAATGGTTTCTAAGTCGATAGAACGCGCACAGAAAAAAGTGGAAGAAAATAACTTTGGTGTACGTAAAAACTTATTGGAATACGATGATGTGATGAACGCACAACGTAAAGCCATCTACAAGAAACGTAAAAATGCCTTATTCGGCGATCGCCTTGATATCGACATCGACAATATGTTCTTCGAGTTATGTGAATCAACGGTCCAACAACACAGTGGATCAAGTTTCCATGACTTTGAATTAGAATTGTTGCGCATCATTGGAATCGAATCACCGATTTCAGCAGATGAATTTGAGAAAATCAGCAAAGAAGATTTGACAGAGAAGATCTATGCTTCGATGAAAGAATCGTATGAGCGTAAATGTGACAAAATCGCTCAAAGAGCCTTGCCACAAATCCAACATGTTCACGAAAATCTGTCCGATAAATACAAGGATATGGTATTCCCGTTAACAGATGGACGTCGTGAGTTGCAATTAATTGTCAATATTGAGGAAGCCTACAAATCTGGCGGTAAAAACATTTCAAAAGCATTCGAAAAGAATGTGATTTTATCTAAAATCGACGATGAATGGAAAGAACATTTACGTGAGATGGATGAATTGCGCTCCGCTGTACGAAATGCTTCTTATGAGCAAAAAGATCCGCTTGTTGTGTACAAATTGGAATCGTATGAGTTGTTCCGCTCGATGTTGAACCGCTTAAACGAGGAAGCTGTCGAATTGTTAATGAAGTTGGATGTTCCCGTAGAACAATCCGTTCAAGGAACAAATCAAGAAGCGCGTCAAAACAACTACCAACAGGCACAAACGAATCAATCTGTTTCTTCTACACCTCCACCATCTTTCGAAGGTAGACAAGGATACGACCAAGCGATTGCGAACTCCATGCCACAACCAGAAAAACGTCAACCAATCATCGCTGAACCGAAAGTGAATCGAAATGATGCGTGTCCATGTGGTAGCGGTAAGAAATTTAAGCAGTGTCACGGTAAGTAATGGTAAACGAAAGAAAGATGCGGCTTGCGTTCATTGGCTCTGGAAAAGTTGCCACTGAACTTGCACTTATCTTTCGCTTTCAAGGAATTGACATCAGCGGTATTTCGAGTAGGAATCACGTTAGCGGAAACTTCCTTGCTTCACGTTTAGATTGTCCATTTGTTGCTGATCCGAATGAGCTAAAGGCAGATTTAATCATTATTGCCACGAACGATGCTTCGGTAAAAGCATTGAACACGA
The DNA here is from genome assembly GCA_044372485.1 of Crocinitomicaceae bacterium. Lineage (GTDB taxonomy): Bacteria > Bacteroidota > Bacteroidia > Flavobacteriales_D > Crocinitomicaceae > UBA952. Next base: position 213 of record JBILRU010000097.1, on the reverse strand, counting down.
CCTTAAAAACAAATTCCTTCGTTGCTTATACAGCCGGAGCTGTGAATTTAGCCGATATTCCTGAAGAAAATTGGGGCGTTTTTTATCCACTTCAAACATTCACCGAAAACCGCCACTTGACCGTTGACGAAGTTCCAATCCTGATCGAATCCAATTCTATTGAACTGCGGAATATCATGGAGCAGCTGTGTGAAAAGATCGGACTTCGTTACG
>JBILRU010000108.1:0-7049 GCA_044372485.1 Crocinitomicaceae bacterium | reverse complement strand
AATGATCCATTGACAAAGACACCATTAGCAAGTGAGCCAGTATAATTTGACATATTTACTCTAAACGTAATGTTTGGATTTGGAATAACAACGGCATTTGTTTTTACATAGACAAATCTCCACCAGCCTCCATTAGCCACTTCTATGTCTGCGGTCATGGTATTGTCATTGTTTGAAAAAGCGATTTGGTATGTTATGGAAGATGCTGCATTTGCTGGATTATTAATCTCAGCACCATTAATTACTTTCGGCAGCCCTAAATGAGCTCCAGCACCATTCACAGTTAATGCTCCACCACTGTAGGTGTAGGTAAATGCACCTCCAACATGAGGAGCAACAGGAGTATTACAAACATCTGGTAAACCTTGCCATCCTTCAATCCAAGTTGAATTATTCATGTAATGTGTCATGGCTCCATTCGCCTCAAATTTGATGGAGTCATCAAATAGACATTCTCTAGTTACGACGTCCCCAGTTGCGTTAGACCACCAGGAAATATCTCCTTGTCCCCCTCCAACACCTAAAGAACCTGCAGCAGGCGCTAACCTCCACATTCCCTCAATTTGAGCATTTAAGCCAAAAAATGGCAAAAGAAAAAATAAGTACAGTTTTTTCATAATCAGTTAATTAAATAGGTTTATAATTCATAAAATGGTTGGGTTTCATGCGAAATCCGAAACTAATATAGTATAAAATACAATAAGGACAATAAACAAATTGTATTTTATACTAAAACAATAAAACTTAAAAAAAGTTTTCGGGATCTTATTTCTTTTGGTAGCTTAGTTTTTGGGATAAATCAGCTATGCGGATGGTAAAGCTTCCTTCTTCCAAAATAAAAGTGCCATTTGCTCCGACAAATTGAAAATCGGCTTTGTTCAAATAAAACGTCTTGCTGACTTCGGAATTCGCCGGGACGTCGATTTTACAAAAGCGCTTTAAAGATTTGCCCGTTGGAATCAAACTAGCGTAATCGTCACTTACATATAGTTGAATGACTTCTTTACAAGCAATGGAGCTGCTATTTTTTAGGGTAACAGTTACTGCGACACTATCGTTTTCCGAAAAAGTTTCTTTACTCAACGTCAAAGCGCTGTAGTCAATGTTCGAATAGCTTAGCCCAAAACCAAAGTCCCATTCTGGGTTATACGCCTTGAAATCTCCGGATTTTGAACGTTCAACACTTTTGGGATGGTCATAAAATTCAATTACTCCATCGAATTTTGGATAGGTGTACGGAAGTCTTCCGCTGAAATTTACTTCACCAAACATTAACTGAACCAATGCTTCTGCGCCATAATTTCCGGGTAAATATGCTTGAATGATTCCCGATGCTCCTGAAACGATGTCATGAATAATGCGTGGTCTTCCTTCGAGTAGTACAAGGATTACTTTTTTGTTTTGGTCATAAGCTAATTTTGCTAGTTCACGTTGTTCGGAATCTAGATTCAAAGACAAGATATCACCTGGCTTTTCTGTAGCAGGCAGTTCACCTAGGCATAACACCACTACATCAGCTTGCTTCACTTTTTCTTTGTAATCTGTTAAATTGACAAAGCGCGTTTTTTCAAAGGAATTTTCACTATACAATTCTGCTCCTTGCGAGAACAAACAATTCTCTTTCCCTAATTTCTTCTCAAAAGCTTCACGAACGGTTAAACAACCACTTGTGTTGTAAGTGGTATCGACACCCTGCCAGGTATGTGTCCAAGCGCCATTCAAGTAAATCAGGTTATTCGATGTTGGTCCCGCAATTAACACTTTTTGATTTTTAGACAAAGGCAAAATCCCATTTTCGTTTTTCAATAGGGTAATGGACTCTAACGCTGAATTGAGTGACGCCTGTTGAAATTCTACGGAGCCAAATTTAGGATAGTTTTCAAACGTTGGAACAGGTCTTTCAAACAAGCCCAATTTTGATTTAACGTATAAAATTCTGCGAACGGCGTCGTCCAAGCGATCCATGGATATTTTACCAGATTTCACGGCATTCACCATGATTTTACAGTATTCTTGGTATTGTGGACTTAATGGAACCATGCTCATATCGACGCCTGCATTGAATGCTTGTACATACCCATCGGCTAGACTAGGCGAAGTGGAATGTACGGTATGCAACATGATAAAATCTTCCCAATCGGAAACAGCAAATCCTTTAAATCCCCATTCTCCTTTAAGTGTTTCGGTAATCAAGTGATGGTTGATGTGTCCGGGAATTCCGTTTACAGCACCACTATTGATCATGACGGTTAACGCTCCATGTTCGACAGCTGCTTTAAAGGAGGGCAAATAAAGTTCCTTCATGTATTTTTCAGGTATCCAAGCTGGTGTTCGGTCACGGCCACTATTGGCTGCACTGTAACCAACAAAATGTTTCATGCAAGCGGCTACATGATATTCGTCAGGTGTTGTTCCGCCTTGATATCCATCAATGATCGCAGATCCCATTTGTGAAATGAGGTATGGATCCTCGCCAAGTGTTTCAAAGGTACGTGACCAGAGTGGTTGCCTCCCTAAATCGAGTACTGGAGAAAAATTCCAAGGAATTCCGGATGCTCGCGTTTCGTAAGCGGTGATTTCACCGAAATTTTTAGCCAATTCGGGATTCCAAGTTGCCGCTAAGCCAATTTCTTGCGGAAACAATGTAGCACCAACGGTATAATTAACACCATGGATGGCGTCAATCCCATAGATGATAGGTACGTTTGTTTTTCCGGTTGTGTAGGGATTTTGAACAGCTGGTATGATTCCTTTCCATTCTGATAAACTGAGTGTGTGAGAACCAACGTTCAAAATAGAACCGACGTGGTACTTAATAATTGCTTCGTTAAGTTTCGCGGTATCGATGGTCGCAGGAATGCGTGTTGCTCCTTTTTCGTCTGTTTGCGTGATGACGTCTAAGGTAATTTGACACGTTTGACCGACTTTTTCCTCAATGGACATCTGCGCAATGCGTGCATTTAATGATTTATCCTCTGATGATGATTTAGAGGAGGTAATGGATTGTGCGCTTTTGCATGAAAACAATAGCAAAAGCATGCCACCGAAGTAGTAAAGTAAATTTTTCATAGGTATTTTAGTTTATAGAAAGATTATTGGAAAACGCGAACGTAGTCAACATACATGGTCTGAGGGAAAACAGTAGTAGCATCTGGATTTCCTGGCCAGTCACCGCCAACCGCTACATTGAATATCAAGAAGAATTTTTCTTGGAATTCACTGAGGTTCGCTGGAGTAATATCGAGAGTATTGTACACCACGTTATCTCGTAACCAAGTGATGCTGTTTTGATTCCATATGATGGAGAAAACGTGAAATTCATCTGCATATTTTCCGGAAGGAAGGGCAGTACTGTTTCCATATTGTGCATGGGTTCCATTGTCGCTCCAGTGTGCTGTTCCATGGACGGTTCGATCGTTTGCGCCTGGCCCACCAATTAATTCCATGACGTCGATTTCTCCACATGATGGCCATCCAACCGTTGAAATATTGTCTCCTAACATCCACAGTGCAGGCCAGATTCCTTGTCCGTAAGGAATTGCAGCACGAATATCAATGCGTCCATATTTCCAAGATTTTATTCCTTGCGTTTTCATGCGCGTGGAAGTATACAACTGTGAATTAAATGGTTGGTTCTTAGCTGTAATTTCTAAATATCCTCCGTTGAGCGTGTAATTTTGGTTGGTATAGTATTGTAACTCATTGTTACCCCATCCTCCACTGCCGGTACCAATATCAAAGGTCCAATCACTGGAAAGGCTTGTCCCATTAAATTCATCGCTCCAAACCAAGGAATAGTTGGCATATGAATTTGGTGTGCTGAAACCTGTTGTTGGCGCACCTGAATTACTTCCTCCAGTAACGGTCACAGTTACGTTTTCAACTTTTTGGATATAGTCTGTATACGTTGTATGAGCAAATGTTTTAATTGAATAGGTTCCAGATGCTGAATACGTATGAGCAGCGTGTCCATCTGCTGTTTCAACTACCGTAGAATCATTGTTATGATAAAAAGTAACGGTGTAGAAATTTGCTTGTTCTGCAGTCGCATGTACCTCCACTAAACCTCCCGTCGTTGTGATAGATGTTACCAAGTTAGTTGGTAAGGTAATCACTGGGGGTTTGTTTTTATCGCAGCCCGCGAGTCCAGCAAAAACAAAAATAAGAAGGTGATGAATGCTCATAATCATGATGTTATTCACTTTTCAGGCGTAAATACCAGTTTAATCCGCCCGCGTGATGTTTGTATTGTAAAGATAGAGTAGAATCAGTGATATCCAATATTTTGTAGGTCTGAACGCCAGAGTAGAAGCCCATAAACGCATTATTAGTAAGGGTAATTGTTGTATCGGCATTTTCAAGCAAGGTCCATGACTCGTTCATTTGATCGGCATAAGGCGCCGTGAAATCTCCAAGGTTTTGAAATGATCCAGGGAAGTTAGCAGAAAGAGAATTGTGCACATACACATCTCCGTTATTGATCATGTCGAATTTGAATCCATTCAAGTGAAATACATATTTGTCACCATATAATCCTGCACCAGCTTTATCTAATGGGCCTGCGGACCAATATTCCGGAGTATTTCCTAGTGGACTAACTGGATCAGGGCCAACACCTAAGTGTCCTGTCGCCATTGAATCAATCACCCATGTTTTATATCCTGGACCATTAATCCCACCCGTTAATAGGATGTAAATGGGGTTGCTTAATAAGCCTAAATTATCTTGTGCAATTGTGATTTCCTGAGTAGAACTTTTGCTTCCTCCTGAGGAAAACACGGTTAATTTCACGGTGTAAGTTCCTGCATACGGATACGGAGAATTCACGGATGCTCCTTTCGCTTTGGTCCCATTTCCAAAGTCCCAAAGGCATTGAAGAGATGGATTATTTGCAGTAAACTCAATGATGTTCGCATTGTCCGCGGAAGGAGTATAGACGAAAGCAGCATCGGCAGCAGTAGGCGCAGCACCTAATTGCGGATTATCTTTTTTACAAGCAAAAAGTAATGTTAAAACGCTTGCTGAAAATAGTAGTTTCATTTTCATAATTCTTAATATTAATAACCTGGGTTTTGTGACCAATTACCACCAGTTAAATCGATTTCAACTTGAGGAATTGGAAATAATTCATGTTTACCTGCGACAAAGCCATCAATGTTGGTTGCGGCTTGTCCTGTTCGAACTAAGTCAAAGAATCGCAATCCTTCACCAGACAATTCAAAACGACGTTCTCTGTATATTTTATCGATGGAATTTACCGTAATTCCTTGGATTCCGGCTCTTGTTCTAACTTGATTCACAAGAACTTGCGCTGTCGAAGTGTTTCCAAGTTGGTAATGCGCCTCTGCAGCCATCAAAAGTACATCAGCATAACGCATCACACGGTAATTTACTGGACTTGTTAAGTCGTTGTCCGGAAGTCCAATTTCACCCTGACGTTTGATGTATTTATTATTGTAGTATCCAGTATGTCCACCCGCACCAATTGCATAGGTAATAGAAGCAGCATTCGGTTGTGCAGCGATAAAAGCATCGATGTCAAGAACCGTTGCATTTCTACGTGGGTCTAAGGAACTAAAGGCAGCATACAAGTCTTGTGTAGGCAAGTTGTAACTATTTCCATCTCCGTAAACAGGACCATTGTACTGACGAATTCCTTGGAATCCAACAGCTGCATTTCCTTCTAGGCAAATCAAACAACCGTAGCTTCCACCTTCTAAGCCAGTGTATTGTACATCAAATATTGTTTCGCTGTTGTTTTCATTGGCAACAGAAAATAGGTCTGTGTAACTAGGAATTAGGCTATAACTTCCAGAAGCAATTACTTCGTCAAAAGTTGCTGCGGCCTCTGTAAATTTATTTTGGTAGAGGTATACTTTTCCAAGGAACGATAATGCTGCTCCTTTTGTTGCTCTACCTTTTTGACTAGCAACGGTATTCAAGACCGCTGAAGATTCTTGTAAATCTTTTTCGATTTGTGCATATACTTCTGCTTTCGGAGAACGAGCGATTTGAAGTGCTTCTTCAATACCAATGCGTTTGTCGATGATTAAAGGAACATCTCCGAAGTATTTCACGAGCTCAAAATAGTAGTAAGCACGAAGAAACTTCGCTTCTGCAAGGATGTGTGCTTTTCCTGGAAAATCGATGTTGTCTTTGTTTTCAAGGATGTAGTTTGCACGTGTTAAACCCGTATAATTCCATCGGAAAACGTTTCTAAGTTCAACATTCACTCCACCGTGAGTCATGTTGTCGATCTGGTGTAATCCTGGGGAATCATTGACACTTTCCCCGCCTGCGATGGCATTGTCGGAAGCAATTTCTCCAATCCACATGGTCAAGAAGGATGCTTGTAGCATATCATATGCGCCGGTTAACGCACGATCATAATCTTCCGGAGTTTGAAAGAAATTCTCCACATCTTGTGTGTACGGAGGATCTACAGAAAGGAACTTGTCACAAGCTGTTTGTGTCAGTGACAGGATTACTACTCCTGTAAATAATAGTGATTTTTGAATTAGTCTCATCGTTTAGAATTTTAATTGAACACCACCCATGAATGTTTTTGCTTGCGGATAGAATCCGTAGTCAACTCCTGCAGAAAGCGCACCTGAAGAACCAAGATCCGGGTCGAATCCTTGGTAACGTGTTAGTGTAAACAAGTTATTTGCAGATAAATAGATGCGGAAGGAATCCACTTTGATTTTCTTTAATTTCGCTGCGGAGAAGCTGTATCCAAGTTGAACATTCTTCAAACGAGCAAATGATCCGTCTTCAACGTAATAAGAAGAGAACAAATTATTGCGTGTAGCTTCTGTTGTCACTCGTGGATTTACATTCGTAGAGCCTTCTCCTGTCCAACGATCAACCATATATCCTAGTTGATTCGCATATGGTTGCTGACGCTCGTAGTTACGAATGATTTCTTGTCCAATTGCTGAATAAAGCATCCCTGAAAGGTCAAACGCTTTGTAGCGAACATTGAAAGAGAATCCGAAGGTAAAGTCTGGAATAGCTGACCCTAAGTACGTTTTATCTGAGTCATTGTT
>JBILRU010000024.1:0-21418 GCA_044372485.1 Crocinitomicaceae bacterium | reverse complement strand
GTTAATAACACCGTCATCGTTTTGATCAACAAAGATCAAGTCGCCTGGTTTTGCTCCGTCTTGTACAACTGGTGAAGCATCAATTTGTGCTTGAGTTTGATAGATTCCGGCAGTTTCATAGCCAAAGAAATAACCGATTTCGTATCCTTCCTGAAAACGCGTCGCGATATCGCCACCAACACTGAAACCAGCCCCTGGAATGTAATCTACTCCATCCGGCACTTTGGTTACCTTATTGGTAATGGTTGTTACGTTGAAATTCAAGTCCGTTGAGAAATCTTTTTTCTTACGTAAATGGTAAGCAAACTCTAATTCAACTCCTTTGTTGGATACATTTCCTGCATTGATTACCGGTGGATATCCACCAGGACCATAAGAACCAATGATTGCTGTTACGTCTGGTTGGAACAATAAATCATTGGTGTTTTTGATGAAATAGTTGGTGGTGAAGTCTAATTTTTTCCAGAATGTGAAGTCCGCACCGATGTTCAACTGACGCGTTGTTTCCCATTTCAGGTCTGGATTTGACGGACGTCCAATCGCTACACCTTGCGTAATTAAATCGTCGAAAACGTATACTCCTTCTCCGTTTAATAGTCCGCGGTAAGCAAAGTTAGGAATCTGATCATTTCCAGAAACACCGTAGCTGATGCGAAGTTTCGCGTAGTCGATGAACTTCACTTTAAAGAAAGATTCTTCGGACATCAACCAACCTGCAGATGCCGTTGGAAAGATACCGTAACGGCTATTTGCTCCAAATTTGCTTGATCCGTCACGTCTAACGATTCCGGAGAACATGTATTTTTCTTTAAAGCTATACTCAGCGCGTAAGAATGAAGAAACGAGACGTTCTGTAAACTCCCAAGATCCTACATTGTTTAAGTATCCACCTTGTGCGGTGTTTGCTGAAATGTCTGCGTATGCAACGGAGTTATTTGGAATACCGAACGCCGTTCCGTTGATGGAACTTCCTTCTCTTTGGAAGATGGAAATACCTGCTGTTCCTTTGATTTTGTGTACTTCTGCGAACGTTTTTTCGTAGTTTAAGAAGCTTTCGTAAGTTAAGTCAACGAATGTGGAACGATCTTCATAAACAGCTGCGCCACGATTGATTTCTACTCCAGGAGCAAGTTCCACCGTTGGGGACTCTAGATCATCATTCAGTGCGGTATTCGCATATTTACCGTCTCCGTACCATACAAGTGGAGAGAATACTTTTCCGTCAACGAACGCAACGTTGTAGTTAAAGCGATTTGTAAAGGATAAATGGTCATTGAATTCGTATACAAACTCCTCTTTTCCTACAATTTTGTTGGCTGTGTTCCAGTTGTATTGGTTTTGCATTTGTGCAATTGGATTGATGATATCACTCACTTCTTCCATGTAGGAGAATTGTCCATTCGGTTTGCGAATTGGAACATTCGGGAAGGCGTTAATCGTATTGTATAACACAGATCCGATGCCGTTTTCAGGCAAGGTGCTGCGTGCATCGTTTGAATAAAGCAATACAGAGTTCAATTTCAGTTTTGAGGACATGTCTGTGCTAAAGTTCAAACGCGCATTGTAACGAGAGAAATTTGATTTAGGTCCACCAACGATACCGTCTTGATTGAAGTATCCAAGCGCGATGGAATAACGCGTGTTCATCGTTCCTCCACTGATACTTAAGTTATGACTCTGAATTGGAGCAGTTTGGAAGATCGAATCTTGCCAAGGCGTTCCAATACCTAAATTCGTATTGTTGAATGGCATGTCTTGCCCACCCATAGCGAACATTTCGTTTTTGATGACTGCATATTCTTGTGCACTCAACAAATCTAGTTTTCTGGATGCTTGCTGTTGACCCCAATAAGCGTTGTATTCTACCTGAGGTTTGCTGTTGATGTTTCCTTTTTTTGTTTCAACGATGATGACACCATTCGCTGCACGAACCCCGTAAATACCTGCTGTAGCGTCTTTTAGGACGTTTATTGATTTAATATCTGATGGATTCAATGCATTCAATCCTTCGGAATCATATACAACACCATCCACTAAGATTAATGGATCATTATCACCAAATGTCGATAGTCCACGAATACGGATGTTAGAAGATCCACCTGGAGAACCTGAGTTCGTCGCGATGTTTACTCCGGCAACTTGTCCTTGTAAGGCTTGATCGACACGAGCAACGCTCATTTTTTCGATGTTCTCACCGTTTACTTTGGAAGTTGCTCCGGTTACTTCTTTGCTTTTAGCTGTTCCGTATCCTACGACAACTTCTTGTTGATTGTTTACGAGCTCTACAAGAACGATATCAAGATTACTTTTTCCGTTAAGAGCAATTTCTTGTTTTTCATACCCAGATAATGTAAACAAGAGTGTAGAATTGGCCGCATCGCTTACTTTTAAGCGGTAAAAACCAGTTCCATCAGTGGTAACACCTGTTGTAACACCTTTGACTTGAACCTTGACAAATGGTAATCCCACGTTTTGTTCGCTCTTTACGAAACCAGAGACCGACATTTCTTGAGAAAATACCAGGCCGCTAATTCCAATGAAGATAAGTTGAATGAATAGTTTTTTAATCATTATAGCATAGTTAGTTGTGTAAATATAAAAAGATTATTAATTATTGTAAAAAGAACAATAACTTTTTCAATTCTTTTCTACAAAAAAAAAGAGGCCGGAGCCTCTTTTACTAAGTATTTAACCATTGACTTTGCGAAATGTTCGCTAGTACCTGGTAAATATATAAATAATAGTACATTATACAATAAGTAATGTTTTTTATTTTTTACATTTTGAACGTATAACGATTTTGTTCAACCGCTAAATCGTATGCAACTTTATCAAAGGAGAAAAGTTTTGCCGGACGATGCTTCACATTTTGCTGTTTTTCGTCATGTGCAATAAGTGGAATGTATTTTATTTTCTTTCGGAAATTTGCTTTGTCAAACGCTTGATCAAATGCAAATTCATACAATTGTTGAAATTCATTCAGCGTAAAACGTTCCGGAAGTAAATCGAAACAAATGGCTTCGTTTTGAAGTTTCAATATGAGCATTTCATACGTGCTGGAGAGTATGTGGTTGTGGTCAAACGCTAAATCAGGCATGTTTTTCAAGGAAACCCATTGCACATCTCCCGCCCATGAAGATGCTTTCACTTCAAAATCTTCGATGCGCAGTAAAGCAAAGTAGGAGATGGTGATGACGCGGCCCTGAGGGTGTCTATTTGGTTTGCCAAATGTCTGTGATTGATGCATCGCTATATTATTGAGTCCAGTTAACTCAAATAAAACGCGTTCAGCAGCTTGTTCCAAATCCTCGTCTGGATAAATCAAATCACCGGGTATAGCCCAAAGATTTTCAAAAGGTTGCACAGCTCTTTTGATTAATAAGGCTTTAATCTCACCTTCAGAATACCCAAAGAGAATACAATCCACGGAAAATGCCGAGGTGAAAAAATCATTAAAATCAATGCGGTACATGCTCAAAACGACAGGAATTAATGTCCAGAAACTTTTCCAGTGGAGAAAATATCTACTCCTCTTTTTTGAAGTATTTTACTAACGGTCCAAGCAAAGAAAACAAGATAAGCAAAGCAAACAACACCGAGCCAATAGGATTGTTGGATTCCTAGTAAGTTGTCGTCCGCTAATGCACCTTGAAGGACAGAAATGAAACCGCCTCCCATAATCATCATAATAAGTAGACTGGACGCTGTGTTGGTGTTTTCACCCATTCCTGCAATGGATAAGGTAAAGATACATGGCCACAAGGTGCTACAGAAAATCCCAACGGAAATAAACGCAAAAACACTGATCATTCCGGAGCTAAAAATTCCGATTGCTAGGGCGATAGCGCCTAAACTAGAGTAGATCATAATTTGTTTTACTGGATTTCCTGCACTTAAATAATCAGCAACGATTAAAAGGACAACAATTCCTAAATAAGGATACAATTCATTGATGTTGTTTCCGCCGATGATGTTCGCACCAGCGAATATTCCAAAGGCAACAAACGGGAGGACAATACCTAACACGGTTTTCATGGATTTGCTTAAATCAAAAACTCCTGCAGCGGAAGTCCAACGACCAATCATTAAACTTGCCCAATACAAGGAAACAAATGGAGCCACAGCACCTTCGGCTGTCCCAAGTTTTTGTTTCATGAATTCAGGTAAATTACTCACTGTGGCTACTTCTACTCCTACATAAAGAAAGATGGCAAGCATTCCTAATAGTACTTGTGGATGGCGAAGTGTTTCCATGATTTTTCCAGCTCCTTCAGAAGATGAACCTTCGATGCGATCTGGAACGGAAGAAAATTTAAAGAACAATGCCGCCACAACAAACGCGATTCCCAAGCAGATGTAAGGAGTTTGTACTGCTGCTAAATTCAGCGTTGATCCTCCTGAAGAAACCCCTCCGAAAATTGCGAAGGAAACGATAACTGGCCCGATGGTCGTTCCTACATTGTTAATTCCACCGGCCATACTTAAACGTATATTTCCTTTAGCTGGATCTCCCATTTGGATCGCAAGTGGGTTGGCAGCAATTTGTTGTAAGGCAAACCCAAGTCCAACAATGAATAATCCAGAAATTAACATGATAAATGAGGCATTATTCGAAGCAGGAATAAATAACAAGGTTCCAACTGCTGAAATGATGAGTCCTAGCGCAAGTCCGTTTCTGTAACCTATTTTATTCAGGATGTCTTTTTTCAATAGTGCTGATATGGCAAAATAGAGGATTGAGCCAACAGTATAAGCGACATAAAACGCAAATGAAATCAATTGTGATTCAAATTGACTCAGGTTTAAGGCTTTCTTGAAAACGGGAATTAATATGTCGTTACTCGCGGCAACAAATCCCCAGAAAAAGAAAATAGTGATGAGCGTGCCAAATGCACCGAAGTTCGTTTTTTTCACAAATGAAGGTTTAAATTATTGTCCAAATTACAATAATTAAAAAAACAGACGGAGTTTTTCCAATTATTTTCGAACGAAAATATAAATTAAATGCGAAAAATGACGGGAATAGGTCTTGAAAAGTGAATTAACTCACTTTTTGGTTGGAAGCAGCTTTATCTTCGAATTTCGTCAAGGTTTTCACTGCTTTTACAATTGCAGGAGCATCAAAACCACAATCAGACCATAATTCTTCCTGTGTACCATGATGAACATATTCATCTGGAATTCCAAGTCGAACTACTTCTGCTTGGTATTTTTGATCTACCATGAACTCAATGACAGCAGAACCGAATCCACCCATTAAACAACCATCTTCAATGGTGATAACGTGTTTGAATTTCGAGAAAACCTCATGTAACATTACTTCATCGATTGGTTTGACAAAGCGCATGTCGTAATGAGCAACAGAAATACCGCTTTCTTTTAATTCTTGAATGGCTTCTTGCGCGAAATTACCCGGATGTCCGATAGTCAAAATAGCGACATCCTCACCAACACTTACTTTTCTTCCTTCGCCGATGCGTATTTCTTTCAACGGTGTTTTCCAATCGGTCATCACACCGTTTCCACGTGGGTAACGAATAGAGAAAGGACCTTGATCTTTTAATTGCGCGGTGAACATCAAGTTACGAAGTTCTTCTTCGTTCATCGGTGCTGAAACGACCATGTTTGGAATGCAGCGCATGTACGCTAAATCATAAGCTCCGTGGTGTGTTGCTCCATCTGCTCCAACAAGCCCTCCTCGATCTAAGCAAAACACGACGTTTAAGTTTTGTAATGCAACATCATGCAACACTTGGTCAAATGCACGTTGCATAAACGATGAATAGATGTTACAAAATGGAACCAATCCTTGCGTAGCCAATCCTGCACTAAATGTAACGGCATGTTGCTCGGCAATACCTACGTCAAAACTACGCTCAGGCATAGCTGACATCATAATGTTCAATGAACTTCCGGAAGGCATCGCAGGAGTAACTCCCATGATTTTATCATTTTTCTCCGCCAACTCAACAATGGTATGTCCAAAAACGTCCTGGTATTTAGGTGGTTGAGGAGATTTCGGGATAATTTTGACAATTTCTCCAGTCTCTTTATTGAATACACCTGGAGCATGCCATTTGGTTGGATTTCCTTCTTCCGAAAACTTGTATCCTGCACCTTTACGGGTAATGCAATGTAAGATTTTTGGACCAGGGATGTCTTTTAGATCAGCCATTACCTTGGCTAATCCAACCACATCGTGTCCGTCAACTGGACCAAAATACCTAAAGTTTAATGATTCAAACAGGTTACTTTGATTCAGTAAAGTTCCTTTCAAGGCGTGTGAAACCTTTGAAGCAATGGTTTGTGCATCTGGACCAAATTTGGAGATTTTCCCCAATAATTTCCACACTTCTTCTTTTACTTTGTTGTAGGTGTGAGAAGTCGTGATGTCCGTTAAATATTCTTTGAGTGCCCCGACATTTGGGTCGATGGACATACAGTTGTCGTTTAGGATCACTAATAAATTGGCGTCTTTTTCGAATCCTGCGTGGTTCATTCCTTCGAATGCTAATCCTGCAGTCATCGCACCGTCGCCAATAACCGCCACATGTTGTCGTTGAGTCTCACCTTTGTAACGACTTGCTACTGCCATTCCTAATGCTGCAGAAATAGAGGTGGATGAATGTCCAACTCCAAATGTATCGTACTCGCTTTCTGATCGTTTTGGAAAACCAGAAATGCCTCCTTTTAATCGGTTTGTGTGAAATTGCTCGCGTCTACCAGTAAGGATTTTGTGTCCGTATGCTTGGTGTCCCACGTCCCAAACCAATTGATCTTCAGGAGTATTAAATACGTAATGAAGTGCTACAGAAAGTTCAACAACACCTAAACTTGCTCCGAAATGACTGTTTCCGATTTCTGAGATGACATCAACGATGTACTGACGTAATTCGTCAGCGACTTGTGGAAGTTGTTCCTCCGTGAATTTTTCACGCAAGTCATTTGGAGTGATGATTTGCTCCAAAAATGGACCTGCTTGGTAAGAATGTGATGCCATTTAACAAATTTAATCTGATTCGGTGATTATAGAACAAACTTTCTAATAAAAAGTTTTATGTCACCTCAGATTACGCCGGAATCTTGTTAGAAAAGGAATGTCGCTCCATTTTAAAAACAAAGAGTACGTACCCGAGCAACAAGGAGTTTTGGAGAATGAACTGAGCGAAATAGCGTTCGAAATGGATCTGTGAACCGATGACATAAATAATAAGCGCTAATCCTAAATACAAGAAGAATTTCTTGAGGTTATATGGAATAGGGTAGTGTTTTTGTCCGAGAAAATAGGAAATGACCATCTGTACAGCATATACAATGAACGTTGCCCATGCACTGGCCATATATCCGTATTTGGGAATAAAAATAATGTTGATGCCAATTGTTAAGGAGGCGCCAATCAAAGCAATATATGCGCCATATTGGGTCTTTCCACTCAATTTGTACCAGATACTTTGGTTGTAGTAAATCCCTAGAAAGACATTGGCCAAAAGTAGAATAGGAACAACGGGTAATCCGGCCCAATAGCTTTTATTTTGAATGAAATGTTTAAATAAGTCGATGTTTAAACTGACAAACAAAAAGACCAAACAGACAGTCGCGACAAAGAGATTCATGACCTTCACATAAATCACATTGCGGTCTTCATTTTTCATTTGATTGAAAAAGAAGGGTTCAGCTGCATAGCGATAAGCTTGAAGTAAAATGGTCACTAACATCGCTAATTTGTAACAGGCGCTGTAGATTCCTACTTCTGCTTCAGCGGTATGTAATGTGCTGATATCTGCAGGATTATATATGATTTGTTTGAGAAGAATTCGATCAATGGTTTCATTGATGATTCCAGCAAAACTACCGATGACTAGGGGAAATGAATAAAACACCATCAACTTGATTTCGGTCCAGTTTATTTTTAATCCCGATAAATTGAACGAATCATACAACATCAGCGGCTTGACCAATGATGCGCATAGATTCGCAAGCAGAATAAATAACACTCCTTCTTCTGGTCGTTCCGGATCGAAAAGATACAGCATAAGGAATAGATTCAATCCTACGTTAACGAGAATGGAAGTAATTTGAATACTCACAAAGCGCATGGATTTCTCTTCTACCCGCAATTTTGCTAATGGAATCGCAGAAATCGCGTCAATACAGACAATAATCCCGAGTAAAATGATGTATTCGTTGTGTCCCTCATAGAGCATAAACGACGCAATGTCATTATTGAAGAACAATAAAATGGCAAAAAAGAACACGTTGAGTCCTAGGACGGTTGCCAGTGAATTCAAGTAGGTTTGTTGCTTGTTTTCGCTGGTTTGAATAAAGCGAAAAAAGGCTGTTTCCATTCCAAAGGTTAGAATAACAATCAGAAAGGCAACCCAAGCGTATAATTCCGAGACAACTCCATAGTGAGCAGGATCTGTAAAAACACTCGTGTATAATGGAACTAGTAAATAGTTCAGCAAACGTCCTACGATGGAAGAAAGTCCATAGACGGCTGTTTGACTAATTAATTTACGAATGGGATTGCTCATTTAGCTTCGAAAATTCGCTTTGCGTTTTTCTAAAAATGCGGTCGTTCCTTCAACAAATTCTTTTGTCCCGAAACACTGAGCAAAGGACTCAATCTCTGTTTCGTATCCGTTCACACCATCTTGGAATCCAGCATTTACTGAGCGAATCGCTGCAGCAATGGCCATCGGAGAATTTGCCAATATTTTATGCGCGATTTCTTCACACTTGGACATTAATTCGGCTTGATCAACTACGTGGTTGACTAATCCCCATTGTAAAGCTTCATCTGCTTTCAACATGCCAGCGGTGAAAATGATTTCATTGGCCTTTCCTTTTCCAATTAATTGTGGAAGTCTTTGTGTTCCGCCATATCCCGGAATGACACCCAATGAAACTTCCGGTAATCCCATACGTGCGTTGCTTGATGCAACGCGGATGTGCGCTGCCATCGCTAGTTCTAGTCCACCACCAAGTGCAAAGCCATTCACCGCAGCGATGACAGGTGTACTAAGGTTTTCAATGAAATCAAAAAGCGTGGATTGACCAATTACGGCCAATTCTCCTCCTTGAGCAATCGTGAAATCAGCGAATTCTTTGATGTCCGCCCCCGCAACAAATGCTTTTTCTCCTGAACCGGTTAAAATGATTGCTCCAACAGATGAATCTTGATTAAATGAATCTAAAGCAGTATGCAATTCAGTAATGGTGTCTTTATTCAGGGCGTTTAACTGATTTGGACGATTAATCGTGATGTAACCAATGTGGTTTTTTACTTCGGCGAGGATAAGTTGATACATAAATTGAATTTGTTTGCTAAAATAGCGAGAAATTTTCGTTCGGTTTCTAGTGCGGAATACTGATTCTAAAAGTTGTTCCTTTATCTAGTTCTGATGCAACAACAAACACGCGTCCTTTGTGGTATTCTTCCACAATGCGTTTCACCAATGTTAATCCAAGTCCCCATCCACGTTTTTTAGTGGAATATCCAGGCTGAAAAATGGATTTGATTTGTTTCGCAGTCAGACCTTTTCCGGTATCAGTGATGTCCACATGCACCCATTCTGCTACTTCTTTGATCTGCACCTGTAATTTACCAACTCCTCCCATGGCATCAACGGCATTTTTACAAATGTTTTCGACTACCCATTCCATTAATGAGCGGTTGTGCAGAACAATCATTGGACGCTGTCCTTCTACCGTGAATTCGATGTCAATTTTATCAGAAAGCCTTGCTTTTAAGTAATTTAAGTTGTTTTCAATGGTAAAGACAAAGTCTTCTTCCACCAGTTTCGCTCCAGATCCTATTTTTGAGAAACGATCAGTGATTTTTTCTAAACGCTGCAAGTCTTTTTGCATCTCTCGAGGCACCATTGGATCCACATCTTCATTCTCCAGGTAACTTACCCAAGCCATTAAAGAGGATAGGGGAGTTCCGAGTTGGTGTGCCGTTTCTTTCGCGAGTCCAGCCCAAACTTGATTCTGCTCGGCTTTTCGATAGGTAGAAAATAACAAGTAGCCGATGATTACAATCAATCCAACTACGCCAAATTGAATATATGGCAACCAAATGAGCTGCTTCACTTCAGGACTATCGCTGAAATAAAGGACTTTTTCTCCTTCACCAAAATTGATGCGAATCGGTTTGTTTTGTGCTTTTAGGTTGGCGATGGTTTTGTCAAGATGGGCCGGATTTAGTTCTTTCCTCGGTAAGTTACTCGAAATCACCTTTTGCTCCTTGACATCGTAGAATAATACCGGAATTAAGTTGGATTGATTCCCTAAATCTTGATTGAAAGAGGAAATCAAAGAGTCACTTTGTTTTTGTAGGTCTAGGTATGCACGCGACTCGCCGTATAAAAAGGACATATGCATGTCCCCGAAGACGTTTATTTTAAATTCATGCCCCTCTTTTTTCCACTTTTCAGCGAGCGTTAAGATTTTATGTTGATTGCTTGACAAGGAGAGCATTGGATCAAGGTTTCGAAATTGTGCCAGCGTTCCATCATCGTTTAATAAGATAACAGGAATGTCTTTGTTGGATTCAATGATGTTTAAGGTAAAGGCTAAATCTTGGTTTAGTGATAAATCAGAGGGATTTAATAAGGTTTTTTGTGCTTCCACAACCAATTCAATCTTCTCGCGTTCTTTTTCCCTCAGTGATTTAAAGATGCGCGCATTCAACTCCACTAATTCCACTTTCTTTTTGAGTGCACTTGCCCATTCCTTGGCCTTTGAACGATCGCGTTCAGCAATTTTTTGGATCATTTGATTGGACACAAACAAAGACGCTCCAATAATAAGGAGTGAAATGAAAATCAGTATAACTTTCCAGCGTTGTTTGGCAGAATATAAGTCCATTGGAGACGAATTTAAGGAGATTTCGTTTGTTTAACGCACGCTTTCGCAACTTAGTATGCGTGTTTCGATGTTTTCGCAAATACGTTGATGGTCAAAATAGGCTTGAAAGGCTTTAGCATCAAAGTTTTCAGGAACACGTTCAGCAATTTTTTCCATCGCCAGTGCAAAGGAGGATGGATCACCTGGTTCCACTAAAATTCCAAAAGGAAACTTCGTCAACAGTTCTTTGGAGCCCCCAGAATTCGTGGCAATTACTGGTGTTTGGTGAGCAAGAGCTTCAATGGTACTCATGCCGAATGTTTCAAAATTAGACGCCATGATAAGCGCATCGATGGCACGGTAAAATGGACTTGTTTCTGAATGGAAACCACAAAAATGGACTTGCCCCTCTAATTTTTTTTCTTGGATGAGGTTTTGTAGTTCGGAAAAATAGGAATCTGGCGAATCTGGGGTCTCTTCACCCACAATAATTAATTGGAATTGTGTGCTTTGGAGTTGATGAAGGGCTAAAATGGCCAATTCGATGCGTTTTTTTCGGTCAATCCGCCCAATCATTCCAAAAATCACCTTGTCAAGGGGAAGTTTTAGTTTGTTTCTGGCTTCGATTTGACTTAATGGTAAAATTTGATTAAAATCGAACGCAGATGGAATAACGCACACCTTATTTGTGTCCACGCGTGTAGACGAAAGCACCTTTTCCTTCATGTATTCAAGCGAACAGACCCAAGAACTCAAAAATGAGTAACGGATGGTTCGATAGAGTTGTTGTTTTTGCTCCTGGAACATTAGTTCCATAAAAAAATGGACGTGAATCCGTTTAAAAGAAAAAAAAGCAATGCTTGCGCCTAAGCTGATGTCCGATGTATTGCGAATCATCACCTGCTTCACAGCTCGTTTGTTCAGGCTGAGCAAAAGCATCCATGCACTCCAAAATGCATAATGTCGAGCAGGTTTTCGAATGCTGATGACAGAAAGTTGAGCGTCTAATGCCGCGGTTTCAAGCGGCGAGTTTTTTGTGCAGATGACCGTAATTTCGTGTCCCCTCGCCTGCATCCAAAGCGCATTTCGAAGATGATTCATCTCCAATCCTCCCCAGCCGCGGGAAGTACATAAATAAGCAAGGTGCAATTTTTTTGTCAAAACGTATTTTCGTGGACGAATATAGATAAATCGATTAATTTTGTCCAATGATAAAAAATCTTTTAAAAAATCCACTGGCAGTTTTCGCGCTGACATTCGTTCTTTTCGCGGTTCCCTTATTTTTCTTCAACATCAGTATTTTCGATGGAGAAATTGTGGTGATGCAAGGAACGCGTGAAATGGCTTTGCCGATCAAACTGAGCTTGTCCTATTTTATAGGAGTAGGAATAAACGCGGAGGACCTCAAAGACATCCAAGGATTTCATTTGGTTTCGAAAGGATATTTTCTGGCTGCTTGTCTTTTAATCGGATTTCCATCACTCATGGCGTATCGATCATATATTGCCAATAGAGTAGGATAAAACCTCCCAGTTATACCTTTAATATATAGCAAGTAAAAATTCCCCTATAAACTTTTCGTTCGTCCACCGTCTACAGGCAAGTTGATACCATTGATGTACGATGCTTCTGGAGACGCTAAAAAACAAACCGCTGCGGCAACCTCTTCCGGTTCTGCAATACGATTCATAGGTGTTTCGTGTCCCATTTCTTCGAAAATATCCGAAACTGTTTGCCCAGTTTTCCCAGCTTTCACTCCAGCAATTTCTGTCAAGCGAGAGGTATTGGTTGCACCAGGAAGAACGTTGTTCACCGTAATTCCATATTGACCAAGTTCGCCCGCCAGTGTTTTACTCCAATTGGCAACAGCGCCGCGAATGGTGTTTGATACCCCTAAATTCGGCAAGGGTTGTTTCACGGAAGTCGAAATGATGTTGATGATTCGACCGTATCCATCTTCGATCATTCCCGGATAGACGGCTTGCATTAAAATATGGTTACAGATCAAGTGTTGGTTAAAGGTGTTGATGAACTCTTCTGCCGCAGCATCTTTTATTAACCCTCCTTTTGGTCCACCAGTATTGTTGACCAATACATGTACGCGATGACCATCAGTTATAAACGCGTTAATGATTGCTTTTAATTCAGTAGGTTTTGAAAAGTCTGCCACCAGGTATTGGTGTTCTTGTCCCGCAGAACAATCTAATTGCGACAGCGCCGCTTTTAATTTCTCTTCATTTCGGGCCAACAGCACCAAATGGAATCCATTGTTTGCTAATTGCTTTGCCACGGCAAAACCAATTCCTTGTGTTGAACCACAAACGAGGGCAACTTTCTTTTGATGAGAATCAATCATTGTTACGGATATTAAATCGTTAAATCTAGAAATGAAGAATGGTACAAATTTAAGGAAACAAACCGATGCCGGAAATATTCGTTCGATTAAAATGCGGGTGTTTCACGGTACACAGTAAATATAAACGAAGTACGTTTTTCAGCTTCTGTAGCGGAAAAAAGAGAAGTACTGAGAATCGCATAAATGGGTCAATGTGAATCAAATCAGCACCATAAAAACAAGGGTTTTTTAATTTTTATTTTGAGTTTTGTATTTTTCACTTATATTTGTCCATTATAAAATAAAAAAATCGCTATGAAGAATTTATTACGAATGAGCAATTTACTCTTTGTTTTCCTTTTGGGATTAACAGGTTACATCCAAGCTCAAACCACACTAATTGACCCAAACGCTGGGGGTGGTTTTGAATTGGGAAGTGATTTTGCTTCGAATGGTTGGACTGTCGTTAACCACGCCGCAACTACTAACAACAATTGGTTTGTCGGAGGAACTCCGGTATCTTTTGCGGGATCGAATGCAGCCTATATTTCTAGTACAAATGGAGCAACTTATGGCTATGATCCAATTGTAGTGTCAACGTCACACTTTTACCGTGATGTAACTGTGCCTGCAGGTGAAACAAAAATAAATCTTCAGTACCAGTGGAAAGGCGACGGAGAATCTGGCTATGACAGATTATTAGTATATGTAGCACCAATTAGTGTTACACCGACTGCAGGAACACCTGCCTCCACTTCTACTACCTTAACAGGCGCTACGCTTGTTTTCACACAAACGGCATTCCCTCAAACGGGTTACACGAACGCGAATATTTTCTTGCCAGCAAGTTTAGCAGGAACAACGTTTCGATTGATATTTACATTTCAAAATGATGATTCTGTCGGTGCGACGCCCGGCCCAGCAGTTGATAATATTTCACTTACATCTACTATTCCAGGAATATTTATTTCCGTTAATACGGGTAACTGGGAAAGTGCTTCTACTTGGGATGCCAATGCTGTTCCAACAGCGGCAGACAACGCAACGGTTTCTACAGGACATGTTGTTACGGTTACAACCACAAGTAAAAGCATTAATAATTTAACAGTTGATGGTACCTTAGCATATGGTACAACACCCACGCAATTTAACGTGAACGGAAATTTACAGGTAAACGCAGGAGGTTTAGTGAATGTGTTCAATTCTACTACGGGTAAATCTTTATTCGTTTCTGGAAACATTACTAACCATGGTCGCATCGATGTGTCTATTGGATCAACAACAGCCGGTGTGTTGAATCTTAATGGAACCGCTCCTCAAACCATTTCAGGTTCTGGAATATGGGGAGGTACTGTAGCAACTACTACAAGTACGAACGCAGTGGGTGTCATCCGCAATTTAATTTGCTCAAACACAAGCACCGCAACACCAAACATTACTTGGTCTTTCGATAACATTAGAATTGCGAATACCTTAAATTTAACTGGTGCAAGAATTCAACTTGGCACCAATAATATGATTTTAGGTAATTACGCGTTTGTATCAGGTGCTTTAATTGCTCCACTTGGAACAGGGTTTTTACCTGGATGTACATTTACACGTTGGTGGTCCGCGTCTTCTCTTGGTTCTACTGTTGCGGCTGGAACTGACCCAATAAATGGCACAAGCAGATACCCTTTCTTAAATACTTCAGGCACATTAAGCAGAGCAGCGTACATACAGAGAACTGGTTCAATAGCTGGAAGTACCGCTGGGGAGTTAGCAGTGAAATATAACGATGTCGCATCCATGACTACTGGATTGTCAGTAACAGATGGCGGCGCGTACAATGTCACTGATCGTTATGATGGAAATTGGGTGATAACAATGGGCGCAGGCTATTCACATGCTAACACACACACACTTGTCCTTTTAGCTCCTTCTGCTTATTCACCGTTGAATGGAAACTCACGAATCCTTCTTGCAGGTGCTGCTGCTCCAGGCGTACATCAAAATGGAACAGTTACTCCAGGAGCACAGCGAATCAATATTCTAACAAGTCAATTAGCGAACACATACTATATAGGTGTAAACACATTGGACAACCAATACCCATGTGTTGGAACTCCAGCGCCAGGGAATACGGTTTCTTCCGTAACCATGACCTGTCCGAATGTGAATTTTGGTTTATCTCTTGAAAACACAACGGCTGGACTCGAAGTAACATACCAATGGCAAATATCAGCTAATGGTTCTACCTGGGCTAATGTTGCCACGGGAGGAACAAGCGCGACGTATACAACGAATCAAACCGCAGCGAGCTATTACCAGTGTTTGGTGACTTGTTCTGGTCAAACAACAGCGTCAATTCCAGTTCAAGTAGCTATGGATGCTCCAACAAACTGTTACTGTACACCAGCTTATGGTTCTGGAACTAGTTTAGGGGATTTAATCTCAAATGTTTCTATTTCTGGTACAACTTTATCAAACAATACTGGTTTTGTTGCAGGTACACCTTCCTATGTTTTCTATACGGGTCAACCGAATTACACGGCATCATTGTTGCCATCTAGTTCATATGTGGTGAATGTTTCTACAGGTGAGTATGGTGACGAAGGAGTTGCCGCTTGGATTGACTACGATGACGATGGGTTTTTTACTCTTTCTGAACGTATTGGGTATACAAATGGATTAATAGGTTCTGGTTTTACACTGGGTCAAGTAAACGCATCTTCATCTTTTAATATTTCACTATCTTGTTCACCACCAGCTGGTATACATAGAATGCGTGTAAGAATGGTATGGGATGAAAATGGAATTGATATTGATCCTTGTACGTCATATGGATATGGAGAAACAGAAGATTATTTGGTCACAATTGTAGCTGCGCCTGCGTGTCTTTCAATTAGCGGGCCATTAACAACCGTATCAACTACAGCATTTACGGCAAATGTATCTTTCCCTGCAGGATGTGCAACCGCATCTAACTTTGATGTTGAGTATGGTCCAGTTGGTTTTGTACAAGGAACGGGAACATTGTTATCGAACATCCAAGGAACGCTTTCTGGATTAAATGTTTTGTTAACGATTCCAGGACTTGACCCGCAAACAACATATGACTATTACGTTCGTGCAAACTGTGGATCAGGATCGACAAGTTCATGGGTTGGAGTAGGACAAGCAACAACTTTGGATCCTCCATGCGTAGGAACACCAAATGCACCTTCAGCTATATCATCTACTCTTGTCCTTTGTGCAAACCAAACAATGATGCTTGAGGCTACAGGAATGTCCTTCGGATATTCAGGAATCACCAATATTTGGGAAGAATCTTCAGACAACATTACTTGGACACCTATTTCAGGAGCGACTGCAGATATTTACCAAACCTTGCCATTATCTGCGGGGACACGTTATTTTAGATATGCGTCTGCATGTTCTTTCTCAAATGCTACGGCTTACTCGAATGTGATTACCGTTACCGTGAATGCACTTCCAACAATCAATGTTTTGGGAGTGAATAACGGAACATTCTGCGGAGTGCAAGCATTGAATGCAAGTGGAGCTGTATCATATACATGGGCTCCGTTAAATGTTTTAAATGGTAGCACAGGATCAACAGTGTCATTTATTGGATCAGAAGACGTTGCTGTGATTGCTACAGGAACAGATGCTAATGGATGTATTGGATCTTCTGCTCCATTCGCGATTACTTATGTTGCACCAACACCAGTGACCTATACTTCTACTGTAGCTGGTTTCTGTGGTACAGGTGGTACAA
This sequence comes from Crocinitomicaceae bacterium, assembly GCA_044372485.1. Lineage (GTDB taxonomy): Bacteria > Bacteroidota > Bacteroidia > Flavobacteriales_D > Crocinitomicaceae > UBA952. Next base: position 4,472 of record JBILRU010000024.1, on the reverse strand, counting down.
CGTCGATTGCATTAGTATCTACAAATACAGATTACACACACGTGTTCACTTCTCAAGGAACAGGTGTGATATCAAATGCTACAGCAAGCACTTTTGATTACACCGTAACGGAAACAAGTTCGATCTTGGTGACGTCAACTGATAACATTGGTGGTTGTGTGGCTCAAAATACCATTACAATCGGGGTCAATCCATTGCCAGTTTCAAATGTAACAGCAAGTTCAACGGATGTTTGTCCTGGAGATTCAGTGACCATTAATAGTGGATTGAGTGCTCAAAACTTTAGTTCAACACCAATTCCTTATGCTGCTTTATATGCTCCTACGAACGCTGTTACCTTAGTGACAGGTGGAGTAGCTACACCAGCTCCAGATTTAGGCGGATTGGATGATGGTGGATGGTCAAACATTCCTGTTGGTTTCGGATTTAATTTCTTCGGTACTAATTACACAACTGTTTCTATCGGAACAAATGGAACGATGTTTATGGGGAATACAGGAAATGTAGGTGATTTCAACTTTACAACATTACCAAGTGTATTAGAGCCATTCAACATGTTGGCTGTTTTAGCAATGGACAATAACTTGGGCGGTGCTACCGGTGGAACCATCAAATATTGGACTGAAGGTGTTACGCCAAATAGAAAGTTTGTGGTAAGTTATGAAAACGTGAAAGTATTCGGAGCAACTGAATTTAGTACAGCTCAAGCGATTTTGTATGAAACGACAGGGGTTGCAGAGGTTCATGTTACTAGTTCAACGAATGTTGATCGAAATAAATTGGTAGGAATTAACAACGGTGACGGAACAGAGGGTGTATTAGCTTATGCTTCTGGAACTACGCCATCAGCTACGAATCCTACGAATCCAATTGCAAACCCATTTGCATACCGATTCTCTCCGCCGGCGAACTTTACAACAGTTTGGTCAGCAACGACAAATGGTGTAACGACACAACTTACTACTGGAACGAATATCTTCTCGTATGACGTGCTTGTAACCGACACGACTTTATATTCGATTTCATATACGAATCAAACAACAGGATGTCAAAATTTACCGGGAACTGCTGAAATTGAAGTAAGTACTTTAGGAAATGTAGCTCCAATTGTACAAATTACAGGTCCTTCAATTGTTTGTTCTGGAAACTCTTTCGATGTAGTTAATTCTTACACAGGATTGTTAAATGGCTTAACATTTGAATGGCAGGTTTCTACGGATAATGTTACGTTTGCAGCGATTACTGGTGCGACGGGACCAACTTTAAATACTACACAGACAGATACATCTTACTATCGTTTGATGATTACGGCTTGTTCTGGAACACCAAGTTATTCAGATACCTTGATGGTTTCGATGAATATTCCTACGGATTGTTACTGTATTCCTGAATATTTTGCTGGTACTGACGCCGGCGATTTAATTTCAAACGTAGAAATTTTGGGGACAACCTTGGCAAATAATACAGGTTTTGTCACAGGAACACCTGGATATGTGTTGTATGCAGGACAACCAAACTATACAGCAACATTAGTTCCGTCTACTTCTTACACTTTAAGTATATCAACAGGTGAATGGGGAGACGAAGGTGTTGCGGCATGGATTGATTACAATGACGATGGGTATTTTGATGCAACTGAATTGGTAGGAGCTACAACAGGTACGATTGGTTCAGGCTACACTTTCGGTCAAATAAACGCAACGGAGACCTTCCCAATCACTATTTCATGTACACCTCCAGCAGGCCTTCACAGAATGCGTGTAAGAATGGTCTATTTTGAGAATGGTGTGGATATAGATCCATGTTCTTTAGAATTTTTCGGTGAAACGGAAGATTATTTTATCACGATTCAGGCTGCACCTATTTGTCCGACTCCTGGAATTCTTGTTTCAGGAACAACAACAAGTACAACAGCGTTATTGAACTGGAATTTAAATTGTTCAACAGCTTCTAATTTTGATTTTGAATATGGTCCTGTAGGATTTGTGCCAGGTACTGGAACAATGATTTTAGATACCTTGGTAACAAATCAAATGACCTTAACAGGTTTGACGCCAAATTCAAGTTATGACATCTATTACCGTGCAAATTGTGGTTCTGGAAATGTTAGTCAATGGTCAGCAGTGGCAACCTTCAGTACAGTTTGTGCTCCGATTACCTTAAATGCGGCTAGTTCGCAAGCGGGATGTGCTACATATACGTTGGCGCCTTTAACGGAAACTGTACCTTCAAACAATGCAGGTTTAAGTATCGGTTATTATACAGGTACAGGAGCAACAGGAGCATTGGTTTCCAATACCATTACTTCAACACAAACGGTTTATGCATATGCATCAGCAGGTACATGTGTGACGGAAATCCCAATGTTGATTACCATCAATGCGCTTCCTACAGTGAACGCAGGTGTGGATCAAGCAGTTTGTATAAATACACCGGTTACCTTAAACGGTGCGGGTGCAGTATCTTACACTTGGACAAATAACGTAAGCGATGCAACATCTTTCCTTCCAACAACAACTGCAACATATACTGTGGACGGAGTTGATGCAAACGGATGTCACAACACGGATGATGTACAGGTTACAGTTTGGGCGTTACCAGCGGTAAGCGCAGGAGCTGATCAGACGATTTGTTTGTCTTCACCAGTAATCTTGTCAGGTTCAGGAGCATTAACATACACTTGGACAAATGGTGTGACGAATGCTACTCCGTTCTTCCCAACTTCTACTGCAACCTATTCAGTAGATGGGGTTGATATCAACGGATGTCACAACACAGATCAAGTTGTGGTAACTATGATTTCTCAACCGGTTGTTAATGCAGGTTTAGACCAAACAGTTTGTGCGACGACACCAGTTGTTTTGTTTGCTCAGCCAACTGTAAATACTCCAGTATCTGTTACAGGATACCAATGGAGTAATAACATTGCGAATGGTTCGCAGTTTACACCAACTACAACAGCAACGTATACAGTAACTGCTACTGGAGCAAATGGTTGTTTAAACCAAGATCAAGTTGTGGTAACGGTATTGGCTCAACCAAACGTAATTGCAGGAAATGACTTTACGGTATGTGCTGGATTAAGCGCAACCTTAAATGCAACAGGTGCCGTTTCTTACTCTTGGAATAATGGAGTGACGCAAGCAACACCGTTCTTCCCGAATGCAACAACAACATACACCGTGACCGGAACAGGAGCGAATGGATGTACGAATCAAGACCAAGTTGTGGTAACTGTTAGTACCGGTCCTACGGTATCTGTATCGCCAGGTCAAGTGGTATGTGCGAACGCACCGGCTACCTTAAGTGCAGCTGCTACAAATAGCATGAGTGGATACTGGTCAACTAATGGTCAAGGGGTTATCTCACCAAACGTTTCGAACGGAACGGTGACGTATACACCAACAACGACTGACCCAGTAATCGTAAACTTAACATATGTAGCGACTAATGCATGTGGTAACTCGTCTCAGTCTACAACGGTAACTGTATTACCTATTCCAACAGTGAATGCTGGTCCAGACATCGCTTCTTGTTCAGGATTACCTGTAACATTAACAGCAACTGGAAATGGATTCTTAACGTGGAATAACAACGTAACGAATAACGCATCATTTATTCCTGCAACATCTGCTACGTATACCGTAACAGCGGTTGGAGCGAACAACTGTGTGAATTCAGATCAAATGGTATTGACGTTATTGGCTTTACCAGATGTAAATGCTGGAGCTAATCAAACAGTATGTTCTGGTTCAACTGTTACCTTGAATGGTTCAGGAGCAAATAGCTACGTATGGAACAACGGTGTTGTGAATAACGTTTCTTTTGCACCAACTACAACTCAAACGTATACGGTAACTGGAACAGCCTTGAACGGATGTCAATCATCAGATCAAGTATTGGTAACCGTAAATGCTACACCAGTAGCGTTGGTATCAATTGTTGACGATGTAACAGTTTCTGCATCACCTGCAGGAATGAACTACCAATGGATTAACTGTGCTTCAGGTACGGACATTCCAACGGCTACATCTGCTCAATACACAGCAACAGCAAATGGTTCTTACGCAGTAATTGTAACAAGTTTACAAGGATGTGAAGACGTATCAGATTGTATTACCATTACATCAGTTGGCATTGACCAAGTGAACATCACAGACATGAATGTGTTCCCGAATCCAACAAACGGAGAAGTGAATCTTTCATTACCTGAAAATGTATCAGTAAACGTATCGATTTTCGATGCTCAAGGTAAATTAGTAGCTGAGCAAATGAATGTAACGAATAACGGAATGTTGAACATCGCTCATGTAACTCCAGGAGTTTACATGGTGAGATTGACAGCAGATAACGCTATCCAAACGTTCAGAGTAGTGAAAAACTAATCAGATATTATAAAGTTTTAAAAGCCACCTTCGGGTGGCTTTTTTTATGTCAATTATTTTATAATTACCTGAAATAGGTCGAAGCAT
>JBILRU010000010.1:0-28501 GCA_044372485.1 Crocinitomicaceae bacterium | reverse complement strand
GGCGGGATTTTAATGATGAGAATGTACTACTATGCTTTTTTTACATTGATTGCATTCAAACCTTTACGACCTTCTTGTAAATCGTATTCAACTTCGTCGTTTTCTTTGACTTTGTCGATTAATCCTGTTACATGAACAAAATACTCTTTGTTCGTGTCGTCTTCGATAATAAATCCAAATCCTTTAGATTCATTAAAGAACTTTACTGTTCCTCTACTCATTTTGTAATAAATTAATTTTGGTAAAGGTATACTTAATTACCGGTTATCCAAAAAAAAGTGATTTTTTTTGCCTTACATTCTATTTAAGTCACTGAAATCCATCGAAGTATTCCATTAAACTCCACGCTTCTGGTCTAGCTGAGAACCATGGTTTAATGGTTGGCCAAATGGACTGAAACAGCGGGGAAACACGGTAATTCTCAAGTGCTTCTTCATTTTCCCAAGCGCTGTACGTCATGATAACACAGGGATTTTTAATGTCCTGGATCAATTTCATTCCGTGGCAACCTGGAAAAGTGGACACGGACCATTTCACCTGTTCGAAGTGAGTTAAAAAGGTGCCTAAAAACTCTTCTTGGAATTCTAACTTAACGATTCGGGTAATCATGTCCTTATTCAAAGAGTGATTCAATGTCCTCTTTCGATCCTTTTGGAGTGAATTCAATATGAACAGGATCACCTTGTCTCATTCCAAAAAGCTTATTTGCTCCACCGGTACTTCCATTTGCGCCACGATTAATGGCGATTTCAAGTAATTGACTACTGTTAAATAGCGCAACACGTTCACCCATCGTCACACTGTTATATGTTTCGTTGATTTCGTCAATGTAGTATTCTTTGTTCAAGTATTTAATTGTAAAAGGCGTTTTTTCGCCAAAACGATTAAAATCTGCCTTGCTAATATTAGTGATTAAATTCCCATAGCTATCCACATGAATGACATTTCCGCGAATAATGAGGTTTTCAATAACTGGTTTTTGCATGAATGCTCTTTTGTAAGCATTGGTGGGTTTGGCAAAACTTCCAATTGATTCTCCTTCAATAATTCGTTTCGCCAATGGAATGAAGCAATTTTTCGTCGGAAATTTAACCATTTCAGGATTGTTCACAATATCTGAAAACTGGTATAATTCATCCGGATGTTCGTCATCTAGAAAGCAACCGAAGAATCCGTTGTCGTTCGAAATGAAATACTGACCTTTAAATAACATGATTGTGGGAAAACTCAATTTGTCACCAGTTAAGACCGGCTCACCATCTACACCGACAATGTGTATTGTTCCTTTTGGAAAGTCTTGATAGCAACAACGAAGTTGAAATGCAGCATTTGCTACGTCAAAAGGACGAATGTTGTGAGAGATGTCTATAATGGATGTTTGGGGTATTTGATTTAAAATAGCACCCTTCATTGCGGCTACGTAGTAGTCTTGAAGTCCATTATCTGATGTAAGTGTTACGATTTGCATGTCAAACAGAAATCAGTGTCCGCAGAAATTTATAATTTTACCAAAAGTAATCTAAATTAGAGTATCACCCCTGATCATACACTAAAATAAATTGAACATAGGAAATCGACATATCGAAATTAACGGATTGAATCCGGCGGAAATCTTTGGTGTTAACGATGCAAATTTGCGACACATTAAAACCTTCTTTCCGAAGTTGAAAATCACAGCACGTGGAAATACGATTTCCTTAAATGGGGATGAAGAAGTAATGGACGAATTCGAACGAAAGTTCAATTTACTCATTCAACATTACCAAAAGTTCAATCACTTAACAGAAAACAACATCGATAACTTGATGTTGGAGGACGGTTCAAAATTACTTTCCAGCGATGATGGATCAGAGATTTTAGTTCACGGAAATGGTGGAGCGAAAATAAGGGCTCGTACGGTGAATCAAAAGAAAATGGTTCAAGCGGTCGATAAAGATGACATGGTATTCGCTGTTGGACCAGCTGGTACTGGAAAAACATATACCGCAGTTGCTTTGGCTGTTCGTGCTCTGAAAGCAAAGGAAGTAAAACGCATCATTTTAACGAGACCAGCAGTCGAAGCAGGGGAGAACCTTGGATTTCTTCCAGGAGATTTAAAAGAAAAACTGGATCCGTATTTAATGCCATTGTACGACGCATTGCGAGACATGATTCCAGCAGAGAAATTAGCCGACATGATTGAATTTGGCGTCATTGAAATCGCGCCACTTGCTTTTATGAGAGGAAGAACATTGGATAAGGCTTTTGTTATTTTGGATGAGGCACAAAACACCACCCAAATGCAAATGAAAATGTTTTTGACTCGGATGGGGATGACCGCGAAGTTTATCATTACAGGAGATATGTCCCAAGTTGATTTACCGAGTAAACAAAGATCTGGATTAGCGTACGCCTTAGATGTTTTAAAGGATGTGGATGAAATCGGAGTGATTAGACTCGGTCAAAGCGACGTTATTAGGCACAGATTGGTAAAGAAAATTATCGAGGCATTCGATAAGGCAGAAATAGAAGCAAAAGAACTAAAAGAAAAAAAAGAATGAACGCAATAACAGAGTCAAATTTTACTTTCAAGGGACAAACGAATGTTTATCATGGTAAAGTACGTGATGTGTATACCTTAGATAATGGTTTATTGGTCATGGTGGCTTCTGATCGAATTTCTGCGTTTGACCATATTTTACCAAAAGGAATTCCATTCAAGGGACAAGTATTAAATCAAGTGGCCACCATGTTTTTGGATGCAACAAGAGATATTGTTCCAAATTGGTTAGTGGCAACACCTGATCCAAGTGTGGCGATTGGATTGGCTTGTGAACCAGTACGTGTGGAGATGGTTATACGTGGATACCTTGCTGGACATTCTGCACGAGAATACAAATTAGGAAAACGCATGTTATGCGGAGTGGTGCTCCCAGAAGGAATGAAAGAGAACGACCGTTTTCCTGAGCCAATTATTACACCGGCAACTAAAGCGGAAGAAGGACACGACGAAGATATTTCTCGAGAAGATATATTAGCGAAAGGAATCGTTCCACAAGCGATTTATGAAAAAATGGAAGCGTACACACGTGCCTTGTTTCAACGAGGGACAGAAATGGCTGCTGCTCGTGGATTGATTTTAGTGGATACGAAGTACGAATTCGGGATTCGAAATGGAGAAGTAATCTTGATTGATGAAATCCATACACCAGATTCATCGCGTTACTTTTACAAAGAGGGATACGAGGAAAGACAAGCGAATGGAGAGGCACAAAAGCAATTATCCAAAGAATTCGTTCGTCAATGGTTGATTGAAAACGATTTCCAAGGACTAGATGGACAGCAAATGCCATTTATGCCGGATGAATTTGTTCAGACAATTACCGATCGATACATAGAATTATACGAGAAAATCACTGGAAATGCATTTGTGAAATCAGAAACTTCTGACATCACGCACCGCATTCAATCAAACGTAGATGCTTATTTGAATTCCTTGTAATTCGATCAACGCATTTGCGAATTAGTACATTCAAAGATTAAGCCTTAATTTTGCTCAAATGACGCTGATTGTTAGATTCCATTGGAATCCGTCAGCCGGATAAACGAAACTATGTCAGTTCATTCAAACGTAAAAAAAGTTACTACCCATACGCTTCATGAAATGAAGAATGCGGGTCAAAAAATATCCATGTTAACGGCCTATGATTTTTCCATGGCGCGCATTGTAGATGAAGCTGGAATCGATGTGATTTTAGTTGGAGATTCTGCGTCTAATGTCATGGCCGGACACGAAACTACTTTGCCAATTACATTGGATCAAATGATTTACCACGCATCCTCCGTTGTTCGTGCAGTGAAACGATCGTTAGTCGTTGTGGATATGCCTTTCGGATCCTACCAAGGAAATTCAAAGGAAGCGCTTTCGAGTGCGATTAAAATCATGAAAGAAACGGGAGGACATGCCGTTAAAATGGAAGGCGGACAGGAAATCAGCGAATCTATTGGACGTATTTTAACTGCTGGAATCCCTGTCATGGGCCATTTAGGATTAACGCCTCAATCTATCTATAAATTCGGGACATACGTTGTTCGTGCGAAGGAAGAGGAAGAAGCACAACGACTAATCGACGATGCAAAAGCATTGGAGGCAGTTGGTTGTTTTGCGATTGTATTGGAAAAAATTCCTGCGCAATTAGCGGCACAAGTGGCAAAAATGGTCTCGATTCCAATTATTGGTATTGGAGCTGGAAATGGTGTAGATGGACAAGTACTCGTTGTGCATGATATGTTGGGAATTAATAACGAATTCAATCCACGTTTTTTACGCAAGTACAATAACTTGCACGAGCAAATGATGAATTCGTTCCAAGCATATATTAAAGATGTGCAGTCTGGTGATTTTCCAAATGAATCAGAACAATATTAATAGATGAGGTTCTTCTTGGTTGTTCTTTTGGTAAGCCTTGCTTCTTGTTCGAATCAAGTGAAGCAAAGTCAACAAACGAAATCAACAGAGGTCGATATCTGTCGCTACAGTAAATACCTAGGCGTTTTTAAAACAAAAAATGGGTATTTAATCCGCATTCAACATCCGGATAATCAGAAAAAACGTTTTCAGTTTCACGTGACCAATGCTGCACAACATTTGGCTGTTTTGTCGTCCACGCACATTGGCATGTTGTCCTCATTAAACGAAGAAAAAAGAATCGCTGCCATTACGGATATTCGTTATGTATATAGTCCGCTTGTTAAAAAACGATTTAAGCAAAAGTACATTGTAGCCTTGCAAAACGAACAAACAATGTCGGTGGACCAATTGCTGCGTTCAAAGTCGGAATACGTTATTTACAGTGCGTTCTCTGGTTCCTTTTCTCAAGAAGAACGATTGGAAAAACTTGGCATTCACTGTATTCCAAACTTTGATTGGAGAGAACAAACCGCATTGGGAAGAGCAGAATGGCTACTGCTTTTTGGTGTGCTAAGCGCAAAGGTACCCGAAGCTGAGGGCTTGTTTAAATCCATTGAAAGAGCCTATCAATCGGCAAAGAAAGAAAACGTGAATTCAAAAGAAATGATTTCAGGAAATGTCACGGGTGATTTTTGGTATGCGCCAGCAGGACAAAGTTTCATGGCCGAAATATTTAAGAATTCAGGATTGAATTACATTTATGATGGAACTAAAGGAACAGGAAGTTTGGCTTATTCGATGGAGAAAGTAATGAAGGACGGATCGAATGTGAAAATTTGGCTGAATCCAGGATTTTCATCAAAAAACGAAATCGTTCAAGTTAATCCGAAAGCTAAATACATGCCGTTTTTCAAGGATGCCAGAATATTTTGTTACACGCATGATTCAAATAAGTTTTGGGAAATGAGTACCTTACGTCCAGATTGGTTGATGGAAGATTTGGCGCAAATTGCCGTTGGAAAAACGACTAAAAACCTTCATTTTTACAAAGAAGTGAAATGAAAGACTGGACTTTGAAATGGATGTTCATCTGTTTGCTGTGTTTTTTACCACTAGCAATGTACCTTCATTTGATATCAGGTCAAATTGAACTTTCTTTTTCATCGTATCTCGATTCCATCTTGAACTTTGACCCAGAAAATACCAGTCAAGTATTGGTTAGGGAATTTAGAGTTCCACGTTTACTCATGGCAATGATGGCTGGTGCAGGATTATCTTTATCGGGAATGTTTATGCAAACCTTGTTCAAGAATCCATTAGCGGGCCCCTACGTTCTTGGTATAAATTCAGGAGCAAGTTTGTTGATTGCTTTAAGTTTAATGACAGGTGTTCAATTTTTTCAATCGAATTTTGGATTAATCGGAACAGCGTTAATTGGCGCTTTCGCCGCTGGACTGTTGATGATGCTGATTGCACAAAGATTAAAATCCCAGATTACTTTATTATTAGTTGGATTGATGTTTGGGAGTTTTACCTCCGCAATTGTTTCCATTCTAGAATCGTTTGCAGGTGCGGAATCCTTGAAATCGTATACGATGTGGTCCATGGGTTCCCTGCAACAGGTGGAATTCGGTCAACTAGGAATTATTTTAGTCATTTTTGCTTTGGGAATTGTCGCTTCGTTCCTTTTGGTGAAACCACTAAACATGCTCGTAATAGGGGAGAAGTCTGCTGCTTTACTAGGCTTACCGATTAAATCGACCCGTATGTTTGTCTTGTTGTTAACCGCTTTGTTTGCGGGATTAATTACAGCGTTTTGTGGCCCGATTGCTTTTGTTGGAATTGCGATTCCCAATTTGACACGCATTTTATTCCAAACGACGAATCATCGGTATTTGATTATTGGAAATATGCTGATAGGGTCCATTTTCCTTCTGTTAACTGATGCGTTCATTCAAGTTTTAGAAGGACATATCAGTATTCCTTTGAACGCGCTTACCTCAATCATCGGTGCGCCATTTGTCGTATTCTTGCTAATCCGTAAACTCAGATGATCCATTTAGCAAACTTGAGTATCGGATATAATGGTGAATTGCTGTTCGCAGAGAATCTTGCATTAGAGGCTGGAAAAGTATATGCTTTAGTGGGAAGAAACGGAATTGGAAAATCCACGTTGATCCAAACGATTTCAGGTATTCAGAAACAATTAGCAGGGGAAATCACGATAAATGGTCAGTCGATATCCGGATTTAATCCAAAGGAAATAGCAGAAACAATTTCTCTGGTGGATACCCGTTTTGAAGGTGTGGAGTATTTAAAAGTTAAAGACTATTTAGCATTGGGAAGAGCACCATTTACGGATGCTTTCGGACGTATGGATTCCAAAGATTGGCAAATTGTTGAAGAAGTTTCTTCTGATTTGTCTATTCAGCATCTCCTTGAAAAAAACACAGATCAAATCAGTGATGGTGAACGTCAGTTGTGTTCGGTTGGACGTGCATTTGTTCAAGAAACACCGGTTATACTATTAGATGAACCTACCGCATTTTTAGATTACATCAATCGAAAAAAATTAGTGGAGTTATTGGTTCGATTATCTCGTGATAAGAAAAAGTGCATCGTTTTATCCACGCATGATTTGGATTTATGTTTAGATCAGGAAGTTCCTTTTTTGTTAGCTGCACATGGAGCCGTGAGCTTACACGAAACGTTAAGTAAAGAAACAATTATTGAGGCAATGTCTTAGCATAAAAAAAGGCCAACAACTGTTGACCTTCCTTTTCTTTATATGAACAGTTTAGACTGTCATGATATCTTTTTCTTTTAGTTCCACTAATTCGTCGATGCTTTTAATTGCTCCATTAGTGATTTTTTGAACTTCGTCCTCCGCACCTTTTGCTAAGTCTTCGGAAAGTCCATCATTCTTCAATTCTTTAATCATGTCAATCGCATCTTTACGGTTATTGCGAATACCTACTTTAGCATTTTCAGCTTCAGCTTTCGCACGTTTCACTAGATCACGACGACGTTCTTCCGTAAGTGGTGGAACGGTAATGATTAAAAGTTCACCATTATTTTGCGGATTTAATCCAAGGTTCGAATTGATGATTCCGCGTGCAATTTCGTTCAACATGGCTTTTTCCCAAGGTTGCACCAAAATTGTTCGCGCGTCTGACGTATTTACATTCGCTACTTGTTGCAGTGGGGTCATGGACCCATAATAATCTACCATAACACCTCCAAGCATCGCTGGAGAGGCTTTTCCTGCACGAATTTTTATGAGTTCTGTTTCGAAGTGACTAATGGTTTTACTATTTGAAACCTTAAAGTCATCATAAATCATAGTTAGTTCTTCCGTCATCTCTTTTTAATTACAAACGATTGTTCCTACTTTTTCACCAGACATTAATTTTTTCAAATTACCTACGGTGTCCATATCAAATACGATTATGGGTAAATTATTTTCTTTACAAAGGGTAAACGCGGTGAGGTCCATCACGTTTAATCCTTTTGAGTAAACCTCATCAAATGAAATTTGACTGTATTTTGTTGCGGTTTTATCTTTTTCTGGATCAGCCGTATAGATTCCATCTACACGTGTACCTTTTAAAATCACTTCTGCATTGATTTCAATTGCTCTCAACGAAGCAGCCGAATCCGTTGTAAAGAAGGGATTTCCTGTTCCCGCTCCAAAAATCACTACACGTCCTTTTTCTAAATGACGTACAGCTCGTCTACGAACAAAAGGTTCAGCGATTTCTTTCATTTCGATGGCAGATAGCAAACGAGTTTTTACACCGTTAGATTCCAACGCTGATTGCAAGGCCATGGAATTAATCATGGTTGCAAGCATACCCATGTAATCTCCGTGAGTACGATCCATTCCACCTTCTTCCGCTTGAACTCCGCGAAAGATATTTCCTCCTCCAATTACAATGGCTACTTCAACGCCCATTTCATGCAATTCTTTAATTTGAACGGCATAGCTATTAATTCGTTGATTGTCTATTCCAAATTGTTTAGTTCCCATGAGGGATTCACCACTTAATTTTAAAAGGATACGTTTATAGGTCATGTTGGTTAGGATTGAACAAATATACAAATCGTTTACTTAGGTTAATTTTAAACACAAAAAAAAAGCTATCAAACGATAGCTTTTTTTTAAATATTAACTTAAGGAGAATCGTTTAAAGTCGGTGACTGTTAACTCTTTCTCAGTGCTGTTTAAGAATTGTTCTACGGTCATTTTGTTGTCGCGAACGAATGCTTGACTTAATAAGGTGTTTTCTTGGAAGAATTTATTCAAACGACCCAAGGCAATTTTCTCAGCCATTTCAGCTGGTTTACCTTCTTGAATCGCCAAATCTTTTCCTACTTCAATTTCACGTTCGATAGTGCGCGCATCCACACCGTCTTTATCGATAGCTATTGGATTCATTGCTGCCACTTGCATAGCAACTTGTCTTCCCGCCTCAGCGATATCAGCAGCCGTTCCAGAACTCAATCCAACTAATGTTGCCAATTGATTTCCTGGGTGGTTGTATGCAACAACGAAATTACTGTTCATAACAGCGTAACCAGAAAGGTCTAATTTCTCTCCAACAACACCTACTTGTTCAGTGATTTTTTCTTCAACAGATAAACGTGCATCGTAAGGAAGTGCTTTCAACTCTTCAACAGTAGCAGGAAGTTTATCTAATGCGATGTCAACCAAAGATTGAACCATAGCAACATATCCATCGTTTTTAGCAACGAAATCCGTTTCACAATTAAGTGTTAAAATAACACCTGATTTTCCGTCAGCAGAAGCTTGAGCGATAATCACTCCTTCTTTTGCATCGTTATCACCGCGTTTCGCAGCAATTTTTTGTCCTTTTTTACGTAGAATGTCAACTGCTGCTTCAAAATCACCATTAGCTTCAACTAATGCATTTTTGCAGTCCATCATTCCAGCGCCTGTTTGTTGGCGCAATTTATTTACATCTGAAGCTGTAATAGCCATGACTTTTATTTTTTAAAATTAATTATTCAGCTGAATTTTCTGTAGCTTCTTCCGTTGCAGGAGTTTCTTCAACAACTGGTGCTTCTTCAACAACTGGTGCTTCTTCAACAACTGGTGCTTCTTCAACAACAGGAGCTTCCTCAACAACAGGAGTTTCTTCAACAACTGGTGCAGCTTCAACAACTGGTGCAGCTTCAACAACTGGTGCAGTTGCTTCTGTACCATCCTCACCTGCTTTTAAGTTTTTACGATCTTCTAATCCTTCACGAATTGCTTCACAGATTTGATCCATGATTAACGTAATAGATTTCGTTGCATCGTCATTCGCTGGGATAGGGAAGTCAACTAATTTTGGATTTGAATTGGTATCAACCATTGCGAAAGTTGGTACGCTCAAACGACGAGCCTCAGCTAATGCAATGTGTTCTTTTAAGATATCGATAATGAAAATTGCTGCCGGTTGACGAGTCATGTCAGCAATTGATCCAAACGTTTTCTCCAATTTCTCTCTTTGACGAGTTTTGAATAATTTCTCACGTTTGTTTAATGTCTCCCATGAACCATCTGACTTCATTTTGTCAATCATGGCCATTTTACGGATAGACTTACGTGTTGTTTGAAAGTTTGTTAACATACCACCTGTCCAACGCTCTGTTACATATGGCATATTGATTTTTGCTACACGCTCAGAAACGATTTCTTTCGCTTGTTTTTTTGTAGCAACAAATAATATTTTTTTACCAGACTTCGCAATTTGTTTCATTGCAGCACAAGCTTGATCCAAATGAACCATCGTTTTGTTCAAATCGATGATGTGGATTCCTTTTTTCTCTTCAAAAATGTATGGAGCCATAGCTGGGTTCCATTTTCTTTTCAAGTGACCAAAGTGAACACCTGCTTCTAGTAAAGTTTCAAATTTTAATTTAGACATATTATGTTTTTGTTTACGTTCCTAATAGGTTGAGTTAAGCAACGAGGGAGGGACAACCAATGATTGTAGGTACTCCAACGTTTGGATGCTAAACAATGTAGCTCTCGACGATTAACGTTTGGAGAACTGGAATTTCTTACGTGCTTTAGGTTGACCTGGTTTCTTACGCTCAACCATTCTTGGGTCACGTGTCATCAAGCCTTCTGCTTTCAATAATGGTTTGTAATCAGCTGATAACTCAACAAGAGCTCTTGAAATACCCAAACGAATTGCTTCAGCTTGACCATTGATTCCACCACCCATCACGTTTACTTTAATATCAAATTGACCTACAGTATCCGTTAAAATAAATGGTTGGTTGATTTTCCCTTGAAGTACATCAATTGGAAACATAACCTTCATCTCTTTTTTATTCACAACGATTTTCCCGCTACCTTTTGACATGTAAACGCGAGCAACTGCTGTTTTTCTTCTTCCTAAAGCATTAATTATTTCCATGATTCTTATTTGAGTGTATCAAGATTTAATAACTGAGGTTGTTGAGCTTCGTGTTTGTGCTCCCCACCTTTGTAAACTTTTAAATTGGTAAACAATTGTCGACCAAGTGTATTTTTAGGTAACATACCTTTAATCGCTTTCTCGATTAATCGCTCAGGGTGTTTTTTCAACATGTCCTCAGCTGAAGTAAAACGTTGTCCACCTGGGTATCCAGAGAAACGAACGTATTCTTTGTTCTCTAACTTCGTACCTGAAAACGCCACTTTCTCTGCGTTGATGACAATAACATTGTCGCCACAATCCGCATGCGGAGTATAACAAGTTTTGTATTTTCCACGGATAACTTTAGCCACTTTACTAGCTAATCTACCTACTGTTTGACCTTCTGCATCGACAACGAACCACTTTTTGTCAGCGGTTTCTGTGTTGCCTGATAACGTTCTGTAACTTAATGTATTCACGGTACTTTTTATTAAATAAAAAACGAATAAACCCTAAAATAAGGGGTGCAAAGATACAACTATTGTGATTAAATACAAATGAAAAGTGAAAAAAAGAAGAATTTATTTCGCTTTAAACGAAGAAATCGCATTTCTAGTGAATTCACTTAATACGAGTCGGCCGCTAATTGATGCACGATCCATTAATAGTTGATCCCAATGTTCGGTTCCCTGCCAAAAAACATGCTTCAATTCCGACATTGCATCAGGGTTTGAGTTTAACAATTGCGCAATCAATCGATCGATTTGTGCATCCATTGACTCTGCATCGTTGAAAATGTCGGTATATAGCCCTTTCTCCTTCGCCCATTCGGCAGATCGCCATTCCGTTGCGTTGATAGCCAATTCGCTCATGGCTGCTAATCCGATTTTGCGTTCAACTGCCGGACCAACAACAAATGGACCGATGCCAACAGCAAGTTCGGATAATTTGACTTCAGCCCGTGCAGTGGCAAAACAGTAATCAACCGAAGACGCGATTCCAACGCCTCCACCAACGGCTTTTCCTTGGACTCTTCCAATGATAAATTTTGGACACGTTCGACACGCGTTGATTACTCGGGCAAATCCGGAAAAGAAATCGTGTCCTGTCTCTAGGTCTTTAATGGAGATTAATTCATCAAAACTGGCGCCAGCGCAAAAGGCACGGTCACCATCGGACTTCAATAAAATAACGCGAACAGATGAATCATTTCCTAGTTGAGTAATCGTTTCCGCTAACTTTCTTAAGATCTTGCCCGGAAGTGAATTACTCATGGGATGACCAAAAGTGATCGTCCCTAATCCAGTTGCGCTTAACTCAACGTCTACAAATCCTTGTTCTCTTGCGTCCATATTTATTTTAATGAAAAACTATCTGTTCCGATTAAATTGCCATCACAAAAAATGCTCACTTTATAAGCTCCTTTTTGTAATCCTTCTCCTTTTACACTGTAATAAATGGTTAAATCAATTGCTTCGTTTTGATAATCAATTTCTTTTCTCTCAGAATAGGCAACGCTTCCATTTTCGGTTTCTAAAATGTAATTCGCTTTTGTTTGAAGTGTTTGTCCATCTGGTGCAATTACTTGCATATACACAACCTTCTTGCCTGCATTCGCTAAAATGTTTTCTGATATAGTGAAGCTACTGCGGATTTGAACAGCATTTTTTGCTTTGTCAGTCGGTTCAGGCATGTTGTTCAATTTCAATCTTAATGCGGTAGATTGGAGGTTATAAGCTTGCAACTTACTTCCCTTTTTCACCTGCTGCTGACTCGATTCCGCCGCTTTTCTATATTCATCACGTTCAGTGGATGTCGTACTTAGTTTTGCTGATGTCTCTACTAATTCTGTTCCGATTCTAATATTAAGGGTATTCAAGGAATCAATCGTACGAACATAACTTCGCATGATACCTCTCAAGGTTTCATTTTCTTTGCGGACCTTCATCAGTTCACGGTAGCTCAATTTCCCGCTTTCTACTTTCTTCAATAGGCCGTTGATGCGGTCTTTCTGCTTGTTTAAACTGTCGGCTTTTGTCGCGTCCATTTCTATTAGCTTGTCGTAGTTGTCAAGCATATTTCGGAAGTCTTTTTTCAGGTCTTTCGAAAGATCTCCAACGTTCACGTATCCACCCAGCATTTCTTCCATGCTCGCCATGTCATTTGTTAATTGAGCATTTTCATTTCGACATTCGTTAAGTTTGGATCGTTGAGACGACCAAGCATAAGCCAAAGAGGCAATGCCAACTAGTAAAATAAAAATAAATCCAAGGTATAATCCGTTGGAATTTTTCGGTGTTTGTTGATCTTCCATGTTAGAAATATTAATCAAAATTACGATAAATCTTCTTTTTTAAGATATGTTTTTCTGTTGAATACTTACATACTTTTGAAATCGAAGGATGCTATCTTGTCCCACAGCAGTGAATCTGGAATCACTACTTGCCGGAAAAGGTCCGCCATGATGCATAGTTTCCGTTACCCGGACTCCTGTTGGCACATCATTGAGTATGATTCTTCCCACTTTTCGAGTAAGGATTCCGATGCAATCAGTCACTAAATCTGAGCATTTTTCGTAAAAAACACTTCCCGTTAACTGTCCTGATAATGATTCGAGTCCGGCATGAAGTTCTTCGTTACTGTTGTAAGTAACCAAAAGACTAAATGGACCAAAAACTTCCTCTTGCAAGCGTTGATTTTGCATTAGTGTTGAAATATCCGTTTCAGCAATTGCCCATCGACCCTCAATTCCATTTTGTGCGTCGGGAGAAGGGTAGAATTTTACGTTAGAAATGGATCTTATTTCTTCCTTACCATTCTCAAAATTGCGGTGAATGTTTGGATGTAACATCGGAACAGCGGTCGTTTTTTTAACAAATTGTTTTAGTAGTTTCGAGAATTTTTCACCCGTTGGTCCCTCGGGAATAAAAATCAAGCCTGGTTTCGTGCAGAATTGTCCAGCATCAGTACAGATAGAATTTGCTAATTTTTCTGCTGCACTCGTCTGTTGATCGAGTGTTAGATTATCGAGTATCACGACAGGATTAACGCTACCCATCTCTGCAAAAACCGGAATGGGATTCTTTCTTGAATACGCTAAATCCATGAGTGCTTTTCCTCCTTTAAAACTGCCTGTAAATCCAATGGCTTGAATGCGCTCGTCGAGACATAGTCTTTGTGCAAGCTGGAATCCATCATCTAAGACGTGTGTGAAAATTCCTTCGGGAAGATTGACTGTTTTTCTTGCTTCTTCGATGCATTCGGCAACTTGGACACTTGTCCCTGCGTGCATGGCATGTGCTTTGACAAGTACACAACATCCAGCGGCGAATGCAGCAATCGCATCACCTCCGGCAGTGGAATAGGCCAGTGGAAAGTTGCTTGAACCTAAAACCAAAACTGGTCCAATTGGGACCGACACTTTTTGTATGCGAATCGAATCACTCAGAAATTCCTCCGTTTTTTCAAAAGTGTATTGATTGCGGAGGTATTGTTCAAAAAGTTGAATGGTCGTTAAGGTGCGTTTCCATTCTGTTTCAAAGCGCATGTTTGAAAGTCCACTTTCTTTTAAGTAAAATACTTTGATTTTCTCTTTTCGCTGTTCCAATGAGGATTGAATAGACCGTAAAAAGTCAGCGCGTGAAGAAGAGGAAAGTTTGGTGTAGATGGATTGAGCCAAAGAAAGATTGTTCAATTTCTCAGCAAGTTCTTCTTCAGAAGTGGGAAAATATTCCTCTGTGTTCCAGGTGTTCTGGGACGGATTGAAGGTTCGAAAACCTGCTGACATGTTACGCTTCAGTAACCGTAAAGTGGAAGCTTTCCATGATTTGGTTTGCCAACATTTTCTGACAAGCCAACGTTACTTTTTCTTCTGCGGCTTCTTTTGAATTAGCTTCAACAAATAAGCGAATGTGTTTTCCGATGCGTACACCTTCAATTTCGGATAATCCGATATTTTTCATAGAATGAGAGACAGCTTTTCCTTGTGGATCAAGAAGTGCGTCTAGTGGCATTACATCAATTTCAGCTTTGAATTTCATGTTTTTTTCTTTGATTGTGTTCAATGATAGATAAAATCAGGTACAAAATTACAATTATTGGTATCGACCAAACAAAGAAAAGAGGAATACTTATCAACGAAATGATAACAAGTAGGTAGCGATAGAAGTTTTCACGCCATCCCCAGGATTTAAATTTTAAGGCAATTAGCGGCATTGGTGCAATCATTAGTGTGGAGAACAATACAGAAATTGCTGCCAATGTGTAGCAATCAAATAGTCCATAAATGAACTCATTTTGATGTCCCCAGTTTTCTTTTTGGGACCAGAAATACAGGGGGAAAAACAAAAAGAACAAGGTGCTTAAAGGTGTTGGTACACCAATGAACTTGTCGCTTTGGTTGGTGTCGATATTAAATTTTGCTAGGCGAAACATGGAAAAAAATGGAATGACCAAAGCTGTAAACGGAAGGAATTTAATAGAGGCGTTAAAAGAATTGTTCACATCGTAGGACAAAGAGGCAAACCAAGCCATGATTTGATTGAAGACGAAGTACTTCTGTGTATCAACTACTGAATTGGTTAATTTCAAATCAATCAAAGCGCTGTAATCAACACCGAGAATAATCATCACCATCATGAAAACTCCTGGTGCTACTCCAAAGGAAACAACATCTGCTAATGAATCCAGTTGTTTACCAAGTTCTCCACTTGTCTTAGTAAGTCTTGCAACAAAACCATCTGCAAAATCTGCTGCAACCGAAAAGAGTAAAAATAGAGCGGCTAAATCTAATCTTCCACTCAAGGTGAAAATAATTGAAACAATTCCGCAGCATAAATTCGCAGCAGTTATTAAATTCGCAAGTCCAAACATGATTTATATTTGGGGTAAATTTAGAATAAATCTGAAATTTGTTCTGAAATTATTGCTTGATTTGTAGGAATCACACAATTTTTAATGAAAAAACAAGTTATTGTCACATGAATACAAACCGTTTTAGCATTTTATTGTGCTGTTTTCTTTCTTCATTCGGCTGGTCACAGGGAAATTTAGCACCCAAATATTCTAATGAATTTTTATCCCTCGGAGTGGGAGCTGATGCCTTTTCGATGGGGAATGCGGTAGTGGCAAGCACGGAAGGGGTGAATGCGAGTTATTGGAATCCAGCAGGACTCATTCAGCAGTCTACAAAAATGGAAGCAAGTTTAATGCATTCTGAATATTTCGCGGGAATAGCAAAATATGACTATGCAGCTTACAGTTATAAATTGGATGATGACCATGTACTTGGCTTTTCGTTCATTCGCTTCGGTGTGGATGACATTCCAAATACAACGCAGTTGATTGACAATAACGGCGTAATTAACTACGACAACGTTCAACTATTCACAGCCGCTGATTATGCGTTTATCGGTTCTTATGCAAAACGCATGAAAATCAAAGGGATGAGTGTTGGCGCAAATGCAAAAGTGATTTACAGGAATATTGGTGATTTTGCTCATTCGTGGGGTTTTGGTTTGGATGCTGGCTGGCAATATCAGATGCCGAAACATTGGAAGTTTGGCGTCATGGCTCGGGACGTTACGTCTACGTTTAACGCTTGGGTTTTTGACCTGAGTCCAGAAATGCAATCTGTTTTTCAAGTAACGCAAAATGAACTACCCAAAAATGGTGTGGAATTAACCTTGCCGCGATTTATTCTTGCTGCTGCTGGAAACGTGAACCTAGGTAAAAAAGGACTAAACTTAGCGGCGGAGATCGATGTGGACATGACAACAGATGGTAAAAGAAATGTTTTGTTTAAAACCAATTTTGCGTCCTTCGATCCTCACATGGGGATTTGTTTGAATTATAAAAATCTGGTGAAAGTTCGCGGTGGTGTTTCGAATATTCAGCAATTCACGAATTTTGATCAAACCACTTATTGGGGTATTCAACCCAATTTAGGGATTGGTGTAAAATTAAAAAACATGCAATTGGATTATGCTTTTACGCGATTGGGAGATGTGAAAACAAGCTATTACACGCACGTTTTCGCGCTTCGTTTTCAGTTTGGAAAATAAAAATCAGAAAAACTTGCAGCTAAAAATCGCTGTATCATCCACGTAGTTAAGTGGACCTTTCCAATCCTCAAGTTTTGAGAAAATGATATTGTTCATATCCTCCATTTTCAGTGGTGAATAGGCCTGAACATTTTTAATCAATTGTTCCACGCTAAACTGTTCACCGCTTTCGTTTTCTAATTCAACGACACCATCTGTGAATAGAACAAACGTGGTGTTAGGATTCAATACCAATTTGCCAATCTTAATACTTGGAAGTTCGTCCAACATTCCCAGTCCGATGCAACCGTCTTTTAACATCTTCACTTTTCTCCCGTTCAAAAGAATCGGGTGATTGTGTCCTGCGTTGACATATGTCATTTGACGGGTATAGGCGTTGTAATGTGCAAGGAAAAAGGTGATGAATTTCTCTCCTTTGGCACTTTTCATGACGAGTTTATTCAATTCTTCCATCAAAAACGCCATTTCAAATCGTTGGTACTTGAAAAGGGTACGGATGGTGGCTTGGAAGTTAGCCATCAGCATGGCAGCACTGATTCCTTTACCACTAACATCTCCAATGCAAATGATGTATTCTTCGTCGCCGAGTGGTATGAAATCATAATAGTCTCCACCGATGGCATGACGAGGTATGTAGCGTCCCGAAAGGTCCATTTTTCGATTGGATGGTAGTTCGGATGGAAATAGCATTTTTTGCATCTCAGAAGCAACCTCTAACTCTTTTGAAATGCGTTCTTTGATGATGTGCTGCTTCACTAAACGGTTATTTTCCACTGCAACAGAGATGATGTTTGCTAAGGTTTGTGCAAATGAAAAATGTGCGGGTTCAAGAAGTTCTGTTTTACCAACCGTTGAAATCATCAGGTAGGCAAGGGGCTTTCCTTGATGACTTACAGGAATAACTGCTTGAAAGTCGCTCAGTAAATTTGAGTTGGAAGATTCTACAAGTGTAATTTCCTTAAAACGATATAATTCCGAATGAATCAAGTCTAGATCGACACGTCCTTTATAGCCAACTTTGACAGGACAATGCCATTCATCTTCTTTGATTAACAGCACAAAACGGCTGAAGCTTAATTGTTCCTTCAAAATGAAGGAGAATATTTTGAACAAGGATTCAACGGGAAGATTGGAATTGATGGCATTCGTTATTTCCAATAGGGAATGAAGACGATTATCCTTCATCTCCAATTGTGACAGTAATTCATTTCCGTTATTGAACCTCATTACTCCATGTTTGCTTGATTTCGCAGATAAGCGAGTTCCTTGAATTTATTTTTAACCGGTCCGGCTGGTGTTCCAAAGTACTCAGCTCCATCTGGAACATTTTTAGTTACTCCGGATTGACCAAGAATCGTCGCATGTTGACCAATCTTTATACCGCTAGCCATTCCTACCTGCCCCCAGATGGTCGCGCTGTTTCCAATTTCAACGCATCCTGAAATCCCACATTCCGCGGCAATCAGAACGTTTGTACCGATTTGAGTATCGTGTCCAACATGGACTTGATTATCCATTTTCGTTCCTGAACCGATTCGTGTGATTCCTGAAACACCGCGATCAATGGTGCACAAAGCGCCAATCTCTACGTTGGATTCAATATGTACGCCACCACATGTGATCAAACGGTCATACGTATCTCCCTTTTTCTTGTAATAAAATGCATCAAATCCAATGACGGAATTCGGACCAATTACGACATGGTCTTCGATATGTGTATTGTCTGCAATGCATACACCAGGATAAAGAATGCACTCAGCACCAATGTGTACATTTTTCCCAAGAAAAACTTTTGGGTAGATGACTGCGGAAGCATGCACAACAGCTTCGTTAGCGTCTAATTGTGCACTAAAATGCTTGACAAGAAAATTAAATGCATCGAAGGGGTGGGGGTGGATTAACAAGGATTTCCCTTTTGGACAAGGAACATCTTGATCAATTAATACCACACCTGCTGCGGATTCGAGTGCCTTTTGATAATATTTTGGATGGTCGACGAACACAATATCACCAGCTTCTACCATGTGGATCTCGTTGATTCCCGTAACGATTTGCGCTAAATTACCCGTAACTTTGCAGTTGAGCAATGTAGCGATGCTTTGAATTTCTTGTGCCTCTTTAAATTTCATCTGATGATTCTGAACAAAGGTACATGCCGAAAGACAAGCGAAATCGGTGATTTCTAGTATTTATCCCCTGCGAATTGTTCAAATGATAGAAAAAAGAAAGGATTTTTGTGTTTTTTCTTGTTTATCAAAAAGAATTAGCTAAATTTGCAATCCATTTTCGAATAAGAAACTCAGTTCAAATGAAAAAAGATATACACCCAGATGACTACAGACTTGTTGTATTTAAAGACATGTCGAATGAATATATGTTTTTGTGCCCTTCTTGTGCCATAACTAAAGAAACCATTCAATGGGAAGATGGAAACGAGTATCCTTTGTTTAAATTGGATATCTCTCACAAATCTCACCCGTTCTTCACTGGTATTGCACAGTTCGTGGATACTGCAGGACGTATTGATAAATTCAAAAACCGTTACGGACGTCACCTTAAATAATAGGTTGACACTACATACCTTGAAGCCATCATTCGTGATGGCTTTTTTTATGCATGATGATTTTGGTGATAAATGTTTAATTACTGAATTTGGCAGTGGCTCTTTTCAAGCGATCGTTCATCGTTTTTCCGAGCCCATCACTTGGAAACGCCTCAATGAAAATCCGTTGAAAGCCTTTTTGGTCCATGTCGTGTAATGCGGCATATAAGTTCTTAGCGGCCTCGTTCATGTCGCCATCCTCACTCAAGAAAAAATACTTAGTGGATTTCTCCACATGATTGTTTTTAGTGAAAAAAATGAATCCGTCTGAATCCTCATAGGTATCTTGTTTCGCTTCCATGAAGTACAAGGGTGTTTCCGTCGCATAATGGTATTTTACCATTCCACTTGTTCGAACACCGTGATGCAGTTCGTTTTTTACTTCTGGCACATAACCTAAGGATTCGCTCAGTAATTCAATGGATATTCCCCCTAGGCGATAAACGATCACTTTTCCGTCGGCTAATCCAACGATGGTTGACTCAAGTCCAGTTTGACAAGCACCACCGTCTAAAATGTACGGAATTTGTCCGTCCAGTTGACGTCGAACATGTTCAGCAGTTGTTGGACTAATTCCACCGTAGCGGTTTGCACTTGGAGCAGCAATTGGAAAATCGAATGAGCGTAATAAAGCAAGTGTCATTTGGTGTTCCGGCACACGCACGGCAACTGTTTCTTGTCCAGCGGTTATAATCGAAGGAACCAATGAACTTTTGGGTAAAATAAAGGTGATTGGGCCCGGACTAAAATGTATTGCGAGTTTCAACAATGTTTCTGGAAATTCAGTAACATATGGATAAATGGATTCGATACTTGCAAAATGTAAAATCAAGGGATTAGAAGTCGGACGTCCCTTTGCCTCGAAAATCTTCAGTACAGCGTCTTCATTTGTCGCGTCTGCCGCCAATCCATACACTGTTTCGGTTGGGATGGCAACTGTTTCCCCATCTTTTAATAAGGAAATCGCACGTTCAATATCTTGTCCAATCTCTGTGTTCACTAAACAAAGGTAGCTTCTTCCACTGAACTTGTGAATATATTGTTGAAAATACACGTGGATTTTTACGATATGTTTTTAAAAACTCATGTACCTTTGTTTATATCAATTCTAAATAAGTGAATTTAATTTTAGCAGACAGCAATGATTTAATGCGACTCGGACTTCGGACCGTGTTAACAGCTGAGTTGAATGTAACGATTGTTGGTGAAGCTAGAAATGAAAAGGAACTAGTGTCACAACTTGCCACATTCGGAGCTTCCTTAGTTTTGATTGATTTCACTTCCGAAGGATTCACGATCGATACCATACAGCGGATTTCTTCGAAGGATCCATCACTAAAGTTTTTGGCCGTAACGAGTGCTCAAAATGCACAGACATTGGTGGATGCGCTTCGTTCGGGTGTAACTAGCTACGTGAAGAAGGATTGTGAATTAAGTGAAATTGTCGATGCTGTTCGCGAAACGAGTATTGGAAACAAATTCTTTTGCGGTCAAATCCTCGAAACAATTCAGCGAGCAAACATTGATGTAAACGATTTGGACTTCGACTCCTTTAGTTGTGAGCCTGTTGTTTTATCGGAAAGAGAAAATGAAATCATTGTACTCATTGCCGAAGGACACACCAATGAAATCATTGCTGAGCAGTTGTTTTTAAGTAAGCACACAGTTAATACGCATCGCAAGAATATCATGGCAAAATTAGGGGTGAAAAATACCGCTGGAATTGTGATGTATGCTGTAAAAACAGATTTGGTTTCCCCAAATAAGTTTCTTTTTGCTCCGTCATTAAATTGAGATACTCAACTTCAGGTTGAAACGTCGCGAGGTCAAGTAGTTTGGAATCGCATAATATTTCCCTTCCACATCTTGAATCCATTGTTTCGAAAGGACATTATTGATTCCCAACAAATTGAAAATTTCGAGAGAAATAGAAGCCGCTTCACATTTCCTGAGGAATGACTTTTTCACTGCATTCCCACCTTTTAAGAGGTCGTAAGATAAACCAAGGTCCACGCGGAAATAAGATTTTATGCGCAGCGTATCTTTGTATCTTGTAAAATCTGGCGGTCCGTATGGAAGTCTGGAGCCAAATTGCAAGCCCATTTGAACGCTGAATTGTTCGAAGCCAGGCATTTGATCTTGAACGAGTGCGCCAATGGTCAATAGTTGATCCGTTGGACGCGGGATATACCCTGGGAAAACAACGTTACTATCTACCACTACTTGGTCTTCACTGTAGCCAAAAATAATACGCTCACCAGCAGCATTAAAGAATTCGGTATAGTGATCATTTAAAATATCTTCTCGTGTACGCATGAGTCCAACTTTGAAAAAGGACTCAATCCCTTTCACGAATTCACCGTGAACATTCATGTCAAGTCCATATGCATAAGCGATTGCATTGTTATCGGCGTAATACCTTGTTCGAACGTTTTCAATCTCATATGGATTGACATCCCATAAGTATTTGTAATAAAGTTCTCCCGTAAATTTAAACGGTTTTTCCCTTCCCCACATTTCAAAAAACAAATCCGTAGCAGCGACCACGTGCATGGATTTTTGAGCACGAACGGACGTGTTTAATTTTCCGTCAAACGTTCTGAATTCGCGGTAAAAAGGTGGCTGGTAGTACAATCCACTAGACAAACGGTAACTTAAATTTCTTCGAACAATTCGGTTATTTTGAACCATGTAAGCTCGAGGGAAATACGTGAGACTGAAGCGAGGAGTGAAGTATGGTTCGTTGTTAATCGCTGTGTATCCACCTCTTAATCCGGTAGACAAGGCAATTTTGCTATTGGATTCCTTTATCACTTTTGAATACTCTTGAACAGATTTTACATCATCCGTTTTGAACTTTTTAAGAATCTTAACAGGATAGTCCTTTTTTGTTGCGGACCAAGTCAGGTTCCATTGTGTGAAGCCACTAAATTTGTAGTTAGTTAAGTTTAAATCACCTTTAATGGTTTCGTAAAGTGTCACTTCTTGACTATTTGTTTGCGGTAAACTGTAACCTGCAGAATCAATCATGCGCCACTCACTGAGGACATCCGTAAAGAAATCACGTTGTACTTGGGCTCCCCATTTGAGGTTCGAGGTTCGAGAATGCAGTTGCGCATCATCTGTATAACCATTGAATAACTGCAAGGAACCGTTGTGATAAGCACTGAGAATGGTTGCATTCAAGCGATTTCGAGCGTGATTGAGAAAGGTTCCAACACCAAGTGTTGCAATGGAATCACCGTATTCTTCCTTCGATGGGTCTGTTTCCAGTTGATTGATGTAATATTGTCCTTGAACATCAAAGTATTCTCGTTCGTTGGTATTAAACGCGGAAACATAAAAGTCCAAATGGGTTTTTTTATTCGGTTCGAATTTCAAAGAAGCACCGCCCATAGCAGTTTGAAATTTTGTTGCTTCTTTCCCATCGTAATAGATCATCAGACTATATGCTTCATTTGCTGTTCCGAAGTCCGATTCTGCCGTTTGTGGACTAAATCGATATGCATTCGAAGAGAAATGTCCAAGTAGGCTAAATGTCAATTTCTCTGTAATCGAATAGTTGGTTAAAATTTGTGCATCCGCAAAAACGGGGTTGTACGCTCCTTTCGTTGGAAGTGAATTTAAGAAATAGCCATTTGAACGATACCGTGCACCAACGATGTAATTGAAGCGTGGAGAAACCGATTGTTCTGCATGAGCCTCGATTCCTAAAAGTGATAAAGTACTGCTTGCTTTTGTACTGTCAGGGGTCCGGTAGGTAATGTCTAAAACGGAACTCAGTCGATCGCCGTATTGTGCATCAAATCCACCAGCTGAAAAACGCACGGATTCTACAAGTGAGGAATGAATAAAACTCATTCCCTCTTGTTGTCCACTGCGCGTAAGAAATGGACGATAGACTAGAAATCCGTTTACGTAAACTAAGTTTTCATCATAATTTCCACCGCGAACATTGTAATTTGAGGTTAATTCGTTATTGGAAGTCGCAGCCGTAGAGTAAACCAATGCTTTTTCCACATTGACCATCTGAGTATACTTTAAAGTTGGAAGAACATCAAGGGTAAACGGATCGTTTAATCCATATTGAACAACAACTTCTCTGTTTTCGGAAACAGCGAAAATGATTTTAGGAATGATTTGGATTTCCGAATTTTTGATGATCACAGATTGTTGATCACGTAAATCCTCAATCGACAATTGAATCTCTAAGGTATCTCCTACCGATGCTTCGAAAGCGTATTTACCATTTTTATCGGTGAGCAAAGAAAGAGATGGGTATTGTTTTACTTTGATTTGAACATTCTCCAGCGCCTTGTTTTTCTTGCCCACACAAGAACCTTCTACACGCACTTTCTGATTCCAGGCGAATGTGCTGGTAATTAGCGTAATGAGAAAGATCCATTGTTTCATGATAGCAAAGTTACAATCCTTAACGCGGTAATCCTCGCTTTATTATGATTTCTTGTCGATTTTCGTTTTCACAATTATTCAAGTAAATTTGTTGCTCATCCATGAAAAAAGAAAAAGTTATAATTGGTAGACGCGAAGTAGCTGATCTTATCGAGTTCGGACTTAGCGATGTACAGGTGAAAGTTGATACTGGAGCGTACTCATCTAGCATTCATGTTTCTCATTGTCAAGAGAAAGATGGAGTGCTAGAGGTGAAGTTTTTGGATGAATCACATCCTTCTTATATTAACCGCATATTTTCTTTTGAAGAATTTCGTAAGAAAAAAGTAAAGAGTTCAACGGGACAAACACAGGAACGTTATTTTATTTATGTGAAAATTCACATGGGTGGAAAAATTGTTAAAACCGAATTTTCCTTAACAGAACGCAATGGAATGCGTTTCCCCATTTTGATCGGACGTAAATTACTCAACAATCGCTTTATTGTAGATACCAGTTTAAAATACCTTCATCCATCCTTACACGCTTTATGAAAATAGCCATTCTCTCCAGAAATTCGAATTTGTATTCTACACGACGACTTGTTGAAGCCGCAGAGGCAAAGGGACACGAAGCTCATGTGATTGATCACTTGAAATGCAACATTGAAATTGAACAGACAGGTCCGGCTTTGTACTACGGAGATCGATACTTAAAGGGATTTGATGCAGTGATTCCAAGAATAGGTGCTTCCGTCACATTTTTTGGAACTGCGGTCGTTCGTCAATTTGAAATGATGAACGTTTTTACAGCGGTAAACTCTCGAGGAATTATCCACTCACGTGATAAACTACGTTGCCTTCAAGTTCTTTCCAAGGAAGGAATTGGCTTACCAAAAACCGTTTTTACAAATTACTCGAAAGACGTGAAACACGTTGTGACATCAGCAGGTGGAGCACCTGTAGTTTTGAAATTACTAGAAGGAACACAAGGTTTAGGAGTCGTTTTGGCTGAAAACATGAACGCCGCACAATCCGTGTTAGAAGCGTTTAATGGACTAAAAGCACGTGTAATCGTTCAAGAATTTATTCGAGAAGCAAAAGGTGCGGATATCCGTGCATTTGTAGTCGATGGCGAGGTAGTTGGAGCGATGAAACGTCAAGGGAAACCAGGTGAGTTTCGTTCGAATTTACATCGTGGTGGGTCTTCTATGGAAATTGAATTAACAACAGAGGAAAAATATACAGCGATTTTAGCGGCAAAAGCAGTTGGTCTTGGAATTGCTGGTGTAGATATGTTACAATCAGAAAGAGGTCCACTTGTTTTAGAAGTGAATTCATCTCCAGGACTAGAAGGAATTGAAAAGACCACGCAGCAGGACATTGCTGGAAAAATAATTTCATACATTGAACGAAATGTCAACCGTTAGGGAACAGAATAAAAAAATGGTCATTCTTGGACAAGAAATCTTGCCAGGTAAAAGTGTGCAGTTGAATTTTGATGTTGCACATCTTCATACGCGTACACCGATTCTAGTTCCAGTCATTGTGGAACGTGCCAAAGAGGATGGTCCGACCGTTTTGTTGATGGCGGGATTACATGGAGACGAAATTAACGGCGTTGAAATCATCCGTCGGTTTATCCGAAAAAAATTACACAAACCATCTAAGGGAACCATCATTTGTTTGCCCGTTTTTAATATTTTTGGATTCCTCAATTTGCAGCGTGAATTGCCAGATGGACGCGATTTGAATCGCAGTTTCCCAGGAAGTTCTAATGGTTCTTTGGCCTCTCAGTTTGCCTTTCATTTCATGAAAGAATTGGCACCGCATTGCGATTACATCATCGATTTCCATACCGGTGCTTCACACCGAAATAATTTCCCGCAAATCCGCTGTGTTTTTATGGACGAAGAAAGCGTTGAGTTAGCAAGGATTTTCAATCCACCTTTCATTTTGAATTCCAATTTGATTGCCAAAACATTGAGAGAGTCCATCGTGAAACGCAAAAAGAAAATTCTCTTGTTTGAAGGTGGAAAATCAAATAGCATCGAAGAACAAGTTGTGGAAGAAGGATTAAATGGTGTGAAGCGTGTGATTTCGCATTTGGGCATGAGGAATTACAAATTTGATATTTCCAAAGACCGTGAGCCTATTTTACTGGAAGAAAGTAAATGGATGCGTGCGCCTTCCTCTGGAATGTTTCAAGCGTTTATTCAAAATGGCTCGGCTGTTTACAAAGGAGACATCATTGGAATGGTGACAGATCCTTACGGTAACTACGAGAAAAAAATTAAAGCAACCCAGGATGGATATATTATCTGTTCAAATGAATCTCCTGTTGTGTATAAAGGAGATGCGATCATCAATATTGCTAGAAAACGAAAATCTTAACTATGAAAAAACTGATTTTATCTGTGATTGTGAGTCTTTTTACCTGGACTTTGAACGCACAGAATTTTACGCCAACCTCATATCTTGGATATGAAATTGGAACGCGTTTTACACGTCAAGATAAAGTAGTTGCTTATTTTCAGGCATTACAAGTAGCGTATCCATCGATGATGAAAGTGGAGAAGTACGGTGAGACGTATGAGCACCGCGATTTGATTTTGGCTTTTTTCGGTACACCTGAAAATTTAAAAAAACTCGAAGAAATTCGTCAAAATCACCAAAATCATGCAGCTTCGGAAAAACTAGCCATCGTTTGGTTGAGTTACAACGTTCACGGGAATGAAAGTTCGGGAACAGAGGCAGCAATGCAGACCGCATATCGCTTACTTACGGACAAAGCCGAATACTTAGCGAATACAATTGTGATTATGGATCCATGTTTGAATCCAGATGGAAGAGATCGCTATGTAAACTTTTACCAGCAATATGGCAATGCACCTGCTGATTTGCATAAATTCTCAGCAGAACACAAGGAACCTTGGCCAGGTGGACGTCCAAATCACTATTTATTTGACCTTAACCGCGATTGGGCATGGATGACGCAAATTGAATCCGAGCAACGTGTGCAACGTTACAATCAATGGTTGCCACATGTTCACGTAGATTTCCACGAACAAGGAATCAATGAGCCGTATTATTTCCCGCCAGCGGCAGAACCTTACCACGAAGTTATAACGAATTGGCAACGCGATTTTCAAAAAGAAATAGGTGCAAATCATGCCTCTTATTTCGATAAAGAAGGATGGTTGTATTTTTCGAAGGAAATCTTTGATTTATTGTATCCAAGTTACGGGGACACTTATCCAACCTACAGTGGAAGCATTGGAATGACCTACGAACAGGGTGGAAGTGGACGTGCGGGATTGGCCGTGATTACACAAGTTGGAGATACCTTGAGTTTAAAAGATCGAGTTTCTCACCATGTGACGACCGGATTGTCTACGGTGGAAATGAGTGCCAAAAACGCGGACAGACTGGTTAAAGAGTATCAGCTATTTTGTAGACTGAAAGTTTACAGATATAAAACGTATGTCCTGCGTTCAACACAAGCAAAATTAGAGCCGTTAATGGCCTTGATGAAAAAAAACGGAATCCAGGTGGAGATGATCACAACTTCAACACAAGAATCTGCTTCTAAAGCGTACCATTTCCAAAATGGACAAATAGAAACCGTTAAATTGATGCAAGGAGATATGTTGATTCAGACAAATCAAGAAAAAGGAACATTAGTGAATGTATTGTTTGAGCCAAAAACGCTTTTATCCGATAGTTTAACCTACGACATTACCGCTTGGACCTTGCCATATGCGTATGGTGTGGAAGCATGGGGAATTGAAACGCCTGGTGCAAAAGGAACGATTTTTAGTGGATGGCCAACAACCTTAAGTCAAGCGTCCACAGTTGGATCTTATGCGTATGCTGCGGCATGGGAGTCCATGAAGTCGACACGTTTTCTAACGGAATTACAAGAGGCTGGATTCGATGTGTACTTCAACGAGAAAGGTTTCAAGTCTCAGGGGAAAACGTTTAATCCAGGAACCTTGCTTATTCTTCGAGGGGAAAACAAACGAACAGATTTCGATCAAACGGTTCTTAAAATCGCGAATAAAAATGCGGTGAGTTTAACCGCTTTGGCTTCTGGATTCGTTCAAGAAGGACTGGACCTTGGTTCATCAACGGTGAAAAAAATCCCGAATCATTCCATCGGGTTGTTAGCTGGAGAAGAGGCTTCTTCCTTAAACGTGGGTGAAATTTGGCATTTCTTTGAGCGTCAAATGGGCAGATCCATTCATTTGGTCTTTACAGACGACTTAGAAGAAGCATTACCTCAATTAACGGTATTATTCGTTCCGGAAGGGGGAATTTCACTTTCTGAAAATGTAAAAGTGAAAGAATGGATTCAAAACGGCGGAAAATTAATTGTGCTTGGATATGCGGTCTATGACTTTGCTGGGAAAGATGGATTCGAACTTTCTTCCTCGGAAAACAACAATGACAGCATCAAGAAACCCATTTCCTTCTCGAAACAAGAACGCGATCAAATTTCGAATGCTATAACCGGAGCGATTTACGAATGTGAACTAGATCCATCCAATCCTTTAGCATTTGGATACGATCATTATTATACCTTGCGTCAAGGTGCGGATCATCTGAATATCAAGGCAAACAATGTTTTTCATTTGAAAAAG
>JBILRU010000094.1:0-8342 GCA_044372485.1 Crocinitomicaceae bacterium | reverse complement strand
CATTTGATGTCGTGCTCCCCACTACCAGTTTCCAAAAGGAGCTGGGTAATCTGTATTTCCATTTTGAATCGAACCTGTTCCTATGATGGCATTGTTTAACTTGATGTTTGGACGTTGGTAATAAGTGGAGGCGATGTTTGCCGAGCATGCCGCCGGACTCCCATCAATAAAACTTCCGATGGTGGATATATATGGCGTAGCAGTCTGCTTAAAAATGGAGTTCTCGGTATATTGTGCGTTGTTATACGAACAAACGTTGATAATGACATTTGAAACGCCATCCCAATAAAATGGAGTAACAAGTTGGTGTTGACTCCATCCGGCTTGTGGTGTGTAATTTTGTTCGGAAAGTCCAAATTGAAATGGAGCGGAACCAAAACGATTTTTCTGACTACAAAATATTTGTTGGAATCCACCTGCTGGAATGGATAGATTCGGTAAGATCCACATATTAGGAACCGTCGGTTTATCTGAAAGCGCATATCCGTTTAGATTTACGGGAGAAGTTCCTGCATTATGCAATTCAATCCAATCACTGGCATCGCCATTTTCGTCACTAGAGGAAGTGAAGTTCTTATTACACCCTTCATTGATATAAACTTGCGAAAAGCTAATTTGATGAAAAAGTATAAAACAAACAAGGAGTTGCTTCATTTCAAAATCGATTATAAAAAACCGAAGATAGCGAAATAAAATAAGTCTTTGATTTTAAGAAAAAGGAGTAAAGGTTAAAAAACTTCAAATCGAAGCGTTTCGGCTTGCTCATTTTCATGAAGGATTTGGAGATAATAGACTCCAGGAAGCACCTGATTTAAACGTACTTCGTATTTTGATGAATGTACTTCTACTACTTCAAACGCTATACTTCTTCCATACGTATCGTATATATTTCTAATCAGACCTTCCTCTAGAGATAAGTTGAATGTACCATCATTTGGATTTGGATAAAGTTTTGTTTCTCCTTTTAATAACTCAACCGTAGACACTTGTGAATCAACTTGGAAGGTATCTACTTCTTGACATCCTTCTGAATCTGTAATAGTCACGTAATATTGTCCACCGGCAATTTGAGTTAAATCGTTTGTGCTTTGTCCAGAATTCCAGTTGTACGAATAGGGCGGTGTGGCGCCAGAAACACCCAAATTGATTGCTCCATCTAAGCCAAAAATCTCAGGAGTAATCGCTGCATTTATTGTCCAAGCGAATGGCTCATAAACCACGTTTTGAAGGGAAACGGAACAGCCTAGTTGGTCTTGTACGGAACAGATGTAATTACCGGTGCCGATGCCGGTAATGATTGAATCATTTACAGTGAAGTCTACCCAATTAAAAGTGTATGGAGCCATTCCACCCTGTGCGAGGACAGTGATGCTTCCTGTTTGTCCTCCCGGACATGTGACGGAGACAATTTGGCTCGTTGCGTTCAGATCCGTTAAGTTTATTTGGAAACTAACGGTATCGTGACAATTCAGGCCATCTGTCACAATGCATTCAACTGAGCCAGGACCGATGGTTTGCAAGGTATTCGTTGTTTCCATAGAATTCACCCAAGAATAACTATAGGGAAGCACACCATTTGTGACAGAAACCAGCACAGTTCCTATAGCGCTTGAGTCACAGACAATGTTCGTTCCGTTTGCTTGTGAAGTCAAATTCGATAGCGTATAAATTGTGTCAGAAAATGATGTTAGACAACCCAAGGAATCTGAAATGACACAAGAGTAAATGCCATTTCCTAGGTTGGCAATCACATGGCTATTTGATAAGATAGACCAATTGAATTGATAAGGACCAACACCATTCAACGGACTTAGTGTTATTTGTCCATTCATATTTTCAGCACAATCGTTTGGTGTGGTGATATGATTCACCTGCATATCTGACTGACTTTGAAGAGTAAAGGATTGATTAACAGAACATCCAAGGAGATCATTAACTGTAACTACATAGCTTCCAGTTGGTAAATCAACAATCGCTGCGGAAGAAATAGCGTTAGGATGCCAGTTGTATGAATATGTTCCATTTCCACCAGTTGCGTGAACAGAAATCGACCCGTTATTGGAATAAGTGCAACTTGGCGAGATAATCGTATCCGCAACGATTTGCAAATCATTTGGCTGAGTGATTGTTCCACTTACCGTTCCTTGACATCCGTTTTGATCGGTAATGAGACAGGTGTAATCTCCAGCTGGCACATTGGCTAGTTGATTGGAATTTCCAATTACCGGAGACCACGAATACGTATAACCAGCTGTTCCCCCAGAAGCAAGGATACTCATTTGTCCAGTTGATGATCCATAACAACTGACCGAAGTATTGGAATCGATCGTTCCATTTACAGCTGTTGGTTGGGATATCGGAACAACAATGGTTCCAACACATCCATTTGCATCAATCACTTGACAAGCATATTGTCCGGCAATTAAGTTATTAATGGTGTTCGACCCATTTCCAGTGGGATTTCCTGGTGACCAATTATAAGAAAGTGTTCCAGTTCCTCCCGTAGCAGAAATCTCAGCTGAACCATTTGAACCGTTAAAACAGGAAACAGAAGTTTGACTAATAAGTGCGACACTAGGTCCTGTAATATTGCTAATCCCAACTGAAAGGGTTCCAGAACATGCGTTTTGATCAGTAACGAGCACATCATAAGTGCCAGCAAATAAATTTGATAAATTAGCCGTGATTCCTACGGATGGGGTCCAACTATATGAATAATTTCCTGTCCCACCAGTTACTTCCAACTCAATTGTGCCATTATTTGAACCACATGTTGCTGCTGTGATAACGGATGTCCCGACAATTAAAGGAGCAGGTTCACTGATTTGAACACTTTGATTTGTTGCACAGCCATTGTCATCGATAACTTGGCAATTGTACAACCCAGAAGACAGATTCGTCGCTAAATCGGCGTTTCCACCGTTAAGACTCCAATTATACGAATATGGAGGAATCCCACCATCACCAGAAACCAACGCTGATCCATTCGTTCCACCAAAACAAGAAACAGGATTTTGTGAAATGATTAATGAACCTAACGCACTTGGTTGGTCAATGCTTACATTTGCTGACTGTTGACAGCCATTCATATCGCTGATTGTACAGGTGTAGGAACCGGCAGGGACGTTACTTATGGAAGGACCTGAAATCGCATTGGGACTCCACAAATAGCTTAGATTCCCTGTTCCTCCAGAAGCCAATAAAGAGGCACTACCATTCGAATTTCCAAAACAATCAACGTTTGAAATGTTCAAAATAGAACTTGTGATGGAGGGTGGATGTAGCATTTGAAAACTTTGGTTCAAAATGCAGTTATTCGCATCCGAAATTTCACAGGAATATAATCCGGTACTTAAGTTAGAAAGAGAATTTGTCGTACCTAAATTTCCAGTCCAATTGAATTGATAAGGCGGAGTGCCACCTATCGTGGAAAGCGTTAAGGCCCCATTATTTCCTCCAAAACAAGAAATTGGAGTCATGGTTGAATTGGCTGATAATGCCGTTGGTTGAGTAAGAGAAATTTGTTGAGTGGATGAACATCCAAGTCCATCGGTTACTAGACATGTATAGGTCCCTGCAGGTAAATTTGTCACAGAAGATGTATTGCCTAGATTTGTAGTCCATGAATATGTGTATTGTCCATTTCCTCCAGAAGCACTTATACTTACGAAGCCGTTAGAAGCGCCGTTGCAAGATGGATTACTGACCGTTGAAACAATTGAATTTACAGCAGTTGAAACCATCGTAATGGTAGCATTTTGTTGCGGAGCTAAACATTGGTTCGCATCAGCAAGTTGACAAGTGTAGTTTCCTGGACTCAAATTACTGTTAAGCGCAATGTTACTACTCGTATTTGACCAATTGAAGGAAAAAGATCCCGTCCCTCCTATAGTTGAAAGTTGAATGGTTCCATTGTTAAGTCCACAACTTGCGTTTGTTACTGTTGAACTGACTTGAATTGGTAGGCAAATTTTAAAAATGGGATTAATTGCCAGGGCTACGGTATATCCAAAATTTTCAATGGGAGTCCAAGCGGCTGCCCCATTCGGATTTTGATTCCACTTCATAAAGGCACGATTAGCTTTGAAGTAACTCGTAGAAGTTTGAAGCTTGATATTTGCAGCATTTTCAATCACTCCGAAAAAGTAAGTACCGGGAGTTAAGTTGAATGACCCGCCGGTTATTGGTAAATTGATGCTTGCTCCCGAAATGGAATTGGAAGTAGTACTCGTATACGTAGTAGTTGAAATGATCGGCGTGCCAGTTGGAATACCGCTGACATCGGTGGCATAAATATCTACACGAATGGGTTGGTTTGACGGTGTGCCAACAGCAAGACCAATTTTTACAGAATCTAAGAAATCTTGTTGTCCAATCGTAAATGTTTGTCCGATTATACCATTGTCATAAGCACTAGTTGCATTATTTCCAATACCGATGGTTCCAGTTGTTCCGACAACTCTTGATAATTCCGATTTCGTTCTGGAAAAATAGGTGATGTAGGAATTATTAAATGGAATTTGGTCATTGACTGTATTGAAAACGTATTCAATGGAGTAATCACCGAGGGTTAGAAGGGTGTAATTTGAAACGATGAATGTATCTATTTGTCCGGGAATCAAATTGTGGGCAGAACTCGTTGCGGTGTAAATCATACTATTTGTTGCTACATTTTTGACATTGACGGTCATCGTAACATTATATAAGGGGTTCGTTCCTGAGTTTTTTCCACATGCAGAAAGGGTCAAATTATTTCCATTTACGGATTGTCGCGTATGGATTTTAGTAAATTCTCCACCAGGACTTTGATGACTCACATAGGAAAGATCAATAGCAGGATTGGAACCAAGTTTCGGTCGAATCATAAAAGCATAATTCACGCTGTAAGACTCAATCGTATTCCAATTTCCGGAAATAGTTGTTCGGACATAGTTTTTTCCCGTTGTAAATAGATTGGCATCACAACCAATGGGATATGGTGAATTTCCTAGTTTATGAATGGAAAAAAGATAATTTCCACTCGTTAAAGTAAGTGGATTTGCCAAAGTATGTGTTTGCCATCCTACCCCAGTGGAAATTGAATTTGGAGATGTGTAAATAGGACTTATTTGAATGATGTTATTGATGATTGGGAAGACTTCAACGTAATATTCCTGAGTGGTTGACGCACTTTGTGTATAAAACTGCACACCGCTTAATACATCATTACCGGTAACTGTGTAAACGACACCTTGGTCATATTCTGAGCTTGTTGACCAATTAAAGGCATTAGAATACGTGTTGTTATCCCTTGCATAATAATTGAAATCTACTGTGAGGTTTTGAGTGGAAACGTCATTCGTTGTTAGTCCATCAATTTGTGTTTGTGTTTTAATGTATTTGATAAATAAGTTCTTGGAAACCGATAGATTTGGAAACCAAGTTCCACTGAGAATGGCCTGTTGAGTACCCACTTCTAAATTCACAGGGGTGCTTGTTATTACGTGTATCGGTGTGATGACATTTGGTAATTCGTAGATTTCCGTTGTTAGGGTGACATTGTTAATCGCGCTTCCACTGAAGTTTTTAACCGTTGCGCCAAATGGAATTCCATAATTAGCTTGTTGCAATGGTATTTTCGTTAACCTGTTTTTAAGGTATATGATCCCGACATCGTTGTTATTGGGTAAAGCGGTGTAGGTGAAATTCCATGTAAAAGCGGAGCTTGACCATGCATTGTCCCATTCGAAATAATACGTATTTCCAGCTGTTAAAATCAAATTATCGACACGTGAAGCATAGAAATTTGTTCCAGATGAGATACATCCATTGAAATCGTCATTTGATCCAAGAAGAGTTAAACTCCCGCAAGTACCTGACCAAATCCATAAGCGTGTGTCAGTTCCACCACCACAAGAATTGATGGACATATTACCATTAGTCGTAGGACTAAATTTATACCAATTGGATCCCGTTGCACCAGCTTGAGAAGCTCCATTGCCCGTAATTATCGATGCAGTAAATGTTCCAGGCACGACGTTGGTTGCTAACGCACAACTTACACCCTGTGCGATCGAGTAAAGTGCTTGAAAGAAAAACAACACCAATAATGAATACCTCATATAACTAAATTCCTTCAATATTACGGATTCAAATTTACATGATAAAACCAGAGTAAAAAGATTACAAATCTTTAACAGGTGTGGATAGATTTATCGAAATAAGCAGACTAAGTTGTTTTGTCTTAATTTTTGCCTTGTTTTAAACTTTTCCTTTTGGTCTTTATAGACTATTTTTTCCGGTGATTGAAACATTTTATCTAGATCGCACAGAATGAAAACAACTCGATAATCAAGGGTAAGGTCGATAAAAGTTTTGTCCTTGCGACAATCTTGATGGTTTTTCCATCAAGATTCTATAAAGAATGCATAACTCAAGGTGAGAAATGAGATGGGTAAAACTAAATTGTTTTCAAGATGATTTTATTGCGGTGCAAGGTGATTTCCCCCTTGATTTCTAATTGCTTTAACAGCCTTGAAATCACAACTCTAGAGGAGTGAAGGTCGTCCGCAACTTGCTGATGTGTGTGCAAAATCTCCAATGAACCGAGTAATTTCGCCTGATCGCGCAAGTACTTGAGCAAGCGCTGGTCTAAATTCATGAAAGCGATGGCGTCAATGGATTCCATTAATTCCATCATTCGTGTGTGGTAATTGCTGATGATGTACGTTCGCCAACTTTTGTATTGGTCCATCCAAATTTCCATGTACTCCGCAGGAATCATCAGTAGAAGCGAAGGTTCCATTGCCGTTGCTTTGATTTGACTATCGATTTTCTTTGTGCAACATTGCAAGGACATTGCGCATGTGTCTCCGCCTTCAATGTAGTAAAGGAGTAGTTCTTCGCCGTTTTCATTCTCGCGAGAAACTTTGACGGATCCTTCGATTACTATGGGAATTAACTGCAAGCGATCACCTACGTGGACAATGATCTCGTCCGTTGTTGTTTCGCGAACTTTGGCAAGCTTCGCCATTTCCGTAATTAACGCTGGCTCTAAAATGTAACCAAGTTGAGCTTGGAGCAAGAGCTCCTTATTTTCAAGGCTTAGCATCTGCTTTGTATGAAATGAAGATGTTTCCGTAAATGATTTTTGATAAGGCAAATAAATATGGAGAAAAAACTATTGTGAAAAAAACGACCAATCCAATTTGGGTCCAGGCTGATAAACTTGGAAACCACAAGTTGCAAGATACCCAAATGGTCACGAATAATGCAACCCCTAGTGCATACGATATATACATGGCTCCATAGAAAAATCCGGGTTCGCGCTCATATTTCAAGTGACAAACATCGCATTCCTCTCTCACATCTCCGACGTTTTTTAAATCATACACGTTAGATACTAGGAATTTTCCTTCATGACACTGAGGACATGTCATGTGTAAAATGCTGTAAATTTTGCTTCCCTTTTTCATAATTGCTTCCCACTTTCTTTACACAAAAGTAAGTGATTTACTAGTTTGAGATTGTAACATTTGTTACTAAAATCAAGAACTTGACGAAAATCATGTTTTGTCCGAAATTCGGGATTCTTTTGACATGAATTATGACAAAAAGACACTGTTTTTGAGTGGAATCTTTCATTTTGTCATTGGTTGCTTGATAAATATGGATGGCACACAAATTGAGAATTGCAGAAACATCAAAAAGAAAAAATATTTAGAATGGGAAAAATAATTGGAATTGACTTAGGAACAACAAACTCGTGTGTTTCTGTCATGGAAGGAAATGAGCCAGTAGTAATTGCGAACTCAGAAGGAAAAAGAACAACACCTTCTGTTGTTGCATTTGTTGAAGGTGGAGAACGCAAAGTAGGAGATCCTGCAAAGCGTCAAGCCATCACGAATCCAACAAAAACAATTTCTTCGATTAAACGATTCATGGGGTCTAGCTTCGATGAATGTAAGAAAGAAGTAGCTCGTGTTCCTTACCAAGTGGTAAAAGGTGACAACAATACACCTCGTGTAAAAATCGACGACCGTTTGTATTCTCCACAAGAAATTTCTGCGATAATCCTTCAGAAAATGAAGAAAACAGCAGAAGATTATTTAGGACACGAAGTAACGGAAGCAGTCGTAACAGTTCCAGCTTACTTTAATGATGCGCAACGTCAAGCTACAAAAGAAGCAGGTGAAATCGCAGGATTAACAATCAAAAGAATCATCAACGAGCCGACTGCAGCAGCGTTGGCTTATGGATTAGATAAAAAAGGAATTGACCAAAAAATCGTTGTTTTCGACTTCGGTGGTGGAACGCATGACGTTTCTGTACTTGAATTAGGAGATGGCGTATTTGAAGTATTG
>JBILRU010000009.1:0-30155 GCA_044372485.1 Crocinitomicaceae bacterium | reverse complement strand
CAACGCCCTTCTAAGGCGAAGGTCAAAGGTTCGAATCCTTTCGGGATCACTCTGATGAAAGCTCCTTCAACGACAGTTGAAGGAGCTTTTTTCGTTTCCAGCGCATCGAAAACCTCGTTTTCGTAAGCGCAGGGAAACGAAAAAAGTTCAAGCCTTCCGAAGGAAGTCTTGAAGAGCTTTCATCCACTGCACGTCGGTCTTGATAGGATCTTTAATCCTGAGCGGATCACAAAGCCCTTCATTCGAAGGGCTTTTTATTTTCACTTTTTTACGATGCCCTATTATTCATATGTTCTGAGATCATTAAAGAATGGAATCTTATATAAAGGTTCCACGCAGGATATTGAAAATAGATTAGCTATTCACAACCAAGGATTAGTCAATTATTCTTCCAAGCATATGCCTTGGGAAATGATACTTTTTGAACAGTTTGAGACACGTTCGGAGGCAATGAAACGTGAAAAGTGGTATAAAACCGGAGTAGGTAGGGAGTGGATAAAAGCGCAATTATAAGAGGGATTTCTCCTATGTTATCCATAATCGCTACTTTATGAATTCAAACGAAGAACAACTGAAAACGTTCATCGAACCTTAAACAACTTCTACTCACTTCTTATGCTTTCTCGCCTGATAACTTGATGGCTGTTCTCCAAAAGATTGAAAGTCAAATTCAATGGTAACGATTGTGGAGAGTTCCACGCTTAATGCTGAAGCAATCCTTGCATATGTCAATATTTGGGGATTCGATCGTCCATTTTCAATGACAGAAAGATTCGAAGGCTCCATTCCAATCTTAAATGCGACATCTCTAAGGGACAGATTTTGTTCTTTACGAACTTCCCGAATACGATTTCCAATCAATTTTAATAAAGCCTCATCCGTATGTATAGACATAACGGAAAGGTCAAGTAATTTTGATTTTTAAAAGTTATGTAAATACATAAATTAATTTATATTTGTAAAAAAAAATTATGAAAAAATTATTTATTTTAAGTTTGTTGTTTTCAAACTTTGTTTATTCGCAATCTAAAAGCAGTACTAGTGATAAATTTTATGAATTCACTATACATATTAATTCATTGATTCTAGGTGATGATGTTTTAAAACTAGGTTCTGATCTTGTTATAAATACCAAAAGTAAATCAGTAAAGTATACTTCAATTATCCCGATATTAGGAGATGAAATTAACTGGGATTTGAACTACACTGGTTATTCAGAGGATGGAATGATTGTAACAATAAATTACAAAATTGGAAAAGGTGATGACCCAATGGTGAAGATGGGTAAAATATCGTTTAATAACTTAAATAGTAAATTGCAATTTCAACCATCTTGTTTTGCTTGCGAAAGATTGGAGAGCGGGCTTTATAGTGTGAAAATAAGTTCTAAATATGTAGAATAATTCATATTATAACTTTAAAAAAATGCACCGCCTCGGTGCATTTTTTGTTTCAGATAAACTTTTCTCCGTGAATTGTACTTTTTCAAAGCTGTCCAATCACATTGCGCAACCTATTTCCTTTCCTCCCGTAAACACCTCCAACTTTAAAACAACAAACAATGAAAAAAGTATTACTAAGCGTTGGTCTTTTCGCAATGACCATGACAGCAAAAGCACAGGTTCTTTCGTTCGATGCCGGACTGAAAGGTGCTTATAGCGCAACGGAGATGTTTAACAACAACATTTCTGACCTGGGAGCAACACAAGATTACAAAATGGCCACAGGCTCCAATTACGGACTTGCATTAAATGCCAATTTAGGTAAAATTGGATTAAGTGTTGAATTCCTGCCTGGTACCTTTAATACAGGTTACCAAGGAACGATTGGTTCTGGAAACTTTGCATCTACTTATACTTCAAATGTTGAATTGAAAACTTTTTCTATTCCAATTTTAGTGAAATTTGGCGGACAAACGGGTGGATATACGGAAATCGGGATTTCTACTAATGGCGTGCGGTCGGCTACTTATTCAAATTCATTGACTACAGCAACAAGCGATGTAACAGGAAAATACAATGGATATACGACAGCCGTTCTTGGTTTTGGATCTAAAATCAGCTTAGGAGATGATTTTCCACTGATCTTGAATGTTGGTGTTCGTTTGCAATACGGAATCACGGATGCAGCGGGTGTAGACGCATTAGGAATTGATTTAACAAATAAAGTGGCTTATCCAACGTATCAAAAATCTTCTGCTGCTTCAGCAGGAATTCACGTAGGATTGACATACAGAATTAAATAATTTCTAATTCTAAGAAATGAAAAAGGGGCTTGAATTTCAAGCCCCTTTTGTGTGTTCTTATTTTTTAATGAATCAAGTGAATAAAGCCATGTAAGGTATACAAAGTGCTTTCTTGGTCGTCGTATTCGTATTTGATACTTTGTGGAGTCACAGTGTAAAAGTATACGCCATCTTCCAATTGATTTCCAATAGCATCTTTTCCCGTCCAATCGTTTTTGTAATCTTCGTTGCTGTAAATAACATTTCCCCAACGGTTGAAGATCATAACGCTCACTTTGTCGTAATCTTCCCAATTTCGGATGATGAAGATG
Source organism: Crocinitomicaceae bacterium (assembly GCA_044372485.1). Taxonomy (GTDB): domain Bacteria; phylum Bacteroidota; class Bacteroidia; order Flavobacteriales_D; family Crocinitomicaceae; genus UBA952. The sequence continues at coordinate 27,599 of JBILRU010000009.1, read as the reverse complement.
TCATTGACCTGATCACTATTCGTTGTAAGGACATTCGGAACGACCAATGGACATTGATTATAGACACGGACATCCGGAGAAGAAATGGTTTTCCCACATTGATCTAAGGCATTTACTGTAAAGATGTTCAAATTCGGCTGTAGGATCGTTGGATTTACATTGACCGTATCATTATTCGGGAAATTGCTCGGTTGCCAATAGTATGTGTAAGGTGGAACACCATCCCCTACTTTACACCACATGCTGGTCCATTCGCCGAAATCCGCACACACATTCACAGAGTCGAGTGCTTGGATTGTTAATGGCAAATAATCGATGATTGTCAAAGAAATAGAAGTCGTGTCAAAGGTTCCATCACATGGATTCGGAACAATCACGTTAAAGAATACGGTTTCATTTCCTTCAATGAGTCCATCAAAAATAGCTGCAATTCCAATGGTATCTGAAAGCACTCCTGCTGGAATGACCAAGGTATCTTCAATGTATGGATAATCCTCACCATTTATTGCTGTTCCACTCAATAAAACTTGGACAATTAAACTATCTGTTGCGTCGGTTCGACCCACGACGAATCCGGCGAAACCACAGTCTTCAATGAGTTGTGTTGGACCAGTTACATCAACCACAATAGGTAGTTCAACTTGACATGCCACCACACGGTATCCGAAGGTTCGAATTTTCGTGTTGATCAATACTCCATTTCGGTATTCCTTCACCGCAACACCAGCCACATAATTCCCGATTAAATTAGGTGTAAAGGCCATCATTCCAGTTTGTGAGTTGATGGTGATATTGGATCCTGTCCCAAATGGAACAAATTCCGTGTACGTTGGATTCCAATTTACCGGAGCATATGGTCCGGCGGTTTCTGGATTAGGTATCACATTCGCAATGCTTCCTCCGAGCAAGGGAGCCATTAATTCGTAGACTAGGGAATCCCCATCTGGATCAAACGCTGAATGGTCGAAGTTTAAGGTGTTTTGCGAACAAAGGACAATAGGTGGATAATTGATGAATCGAGCTCCCTGATTAGGCACATTGATTAGGGAAGACCCAGGAATATAGGTGGTTAGGGTAATCCCATTATTTGACGGATCCACAATATTATCAATGTTACCCGCCCAACAACATCGTTGGTAGGAGAGGTAATATCCTTCTATATTAAACGGTAAGGTGATTGTATCGATGTAAATGGCTCTCTCTACACAGATATCATTTGGCGGCGTTACACATGGATCATCGTAGACTATCGGCAAGATGTTTTGACTAAAAATGGATGCGTCATAGGAAGCGTAAATGGTTCCATCCATGTAAAATACGGTGTAATTTAACGGAATGTCAAATCCAGTTGAAGAGTTGCAATCACGGTAAATTTCGATGGTAACCTTGTATTGATTGTTTCCAAGTGAATCGTAGTAAATTTCTCCTCCAATGATGTGAGAAGCTTTGGAATTAAAAGAGAACCCAAAACACAGTAAAAACGTGAGTAAAGGTAAAACGAGAGAACGAGTTATTTTAAACATATTATTCTTAATTGAAGGCGTTTTGGTACGATTTCGAACAAATTTACGACTAAATACTTGATGTCTTGTTCTCGATTTGTTTAAAGGAAGACAACGGATATATGACGTAGAAAAATCGTATATTAGTTGCACGATGATGAAACGATTTATACTTCTGGGCTTGTTTTTCGTTTTATTCGTCTTTTCGAATGCCGCACAAGGCACCTCGAAAAGCGTAAATCAACTATCCACTCAACTTGCCGAAGCTAAATCTGTCGCTGAAGAATTAGCAGTTAAAATTGAATTGATTGATTATTATGCGCAAGTAGATTCCAGGAAATGGAAAACCTCTATAAAACAATTACTAGCAAACCGAAAACGTTATCCAAATGATCAGTCACAACAAAAGATAGATTTGATTTTTGCGGAATATTTGTTTAATTCCGGAAATACTGAACAGTTTAAACTCCTTTTTTCCAATAAATTATCAAAACGAGTCTTTCAATCCAAGGACCTTCAATTCCGTGTAAATCGGCTCCGTTTCGAGTACGAATTAGCACTTGAAAACTGGCAGGGAGCAAAGGAAACGGCAGATTCAAACTTGCGATTATTGCGCAGGAACAGGAACAATGCTCGGTCCTCACTGATTTACCAAGATATTTCACGGTTATATATGAGTAGGTCTATTCGCGATTCTGCTTTTTGGGCCTCAGATCGAGCGATTTCATTTGCTAAGCGCTCACAAAAAAGAGAAGTGTTGGTGCAAGCACTTCAAAATCAAGCACGTAATTACGGTTATTTCTTAGATTTAGAAAGCGCTGTTCAAAAGGAACTTCAGGCGATTCGTCTGGCGGAAGAATTTAACGTTGACCACTTCAAGATTCACTCCCTTGTTGAAATTGCGCTCTATTCTTCGTATGTTGGTAATTGGACAGAGGCCTTAGGTTATTTGAAGCGCGCGTTACAGTTGGCAAGAGAATTTCATGACGATCGTTCGATAGCCATCATTGACTTGAATTTTTCCAAAGTGTATTTACATCAAAGTCAAGTTACCTTGGCCCTTTTTCATGTTCGTAAAGCACAGCGCTCTTTTTTACAAGAAAAGGATCTTTATCATGGCGCTCAATGTGCTCATTCCATAGGTAATATTGCCACCGTAAAAGGGGATGTTGTCTTGGCAAAAACATCCTACGAACAAGCGATTTCATTTTTCAAAAACGAAAAAATGGAATCAGATTTAGCCGAAGTTTACCAAGATTATGGTCAATTGTGCATTCAAATAGGAGACTTGACCAAAGCAAAATATTATCTGGAGCTCTCTATTAAAAGTGACAATATCGTTCATTCGATCAGTTTAATTGATCGATATAAGTTGCTTTCGATGTTATCTATGAAAAATGGTGATTTACGAAATGCTTTAAAATTTCAAAATAATTACATACAATTTTTAGAGTCGAATTCCATTAAGCGAAACGATTCGAAAATTGCGGAGTTGACCTCTAGTAATCTTCGAGAAGAAAGAGAGCGCTTAATCGAGGTACAGCAGCGCCGCATAGAAAAAGAGAAGAAAGAACAGGAAATTTTGAAGTTGCAAAACGACCGTGTTTTATACATCTCATTGATCATCATTTTTGCGATTGTCTTCAGTTTGGTTATTTTGATTTTACGGATGAAACAGGTGCGTTCTCGACAGGAACAAAGGGAAGCGGAGTTGTCGCAAACCTTGTTGCGAACTCAAATGAATCCACATTTTGTGTTTAACGCTATGTCTGTAATTCAAAGTTATATTTATGAGAATAATCCAGAAAAGTCCTCTCAGTTACTGGTGAACTTTTCTCGTTTAATGCGCTTAATCCTTGAAAATTCACCAAAGGAATTTATTCCGATTGAGTTGGAACTAGAGATTTTGGATAAGTATTTGAGCACACAAAAAATGCGTTTCGAAAATCGATTCAACTATGTTCTCAATGTTTCAGAGGATTTACTTTTCAATAAAGCAATGGTTCCACCGATGATTACTCAGCCATTTATTGAAAATGCGATTGAACATGGACAACTGCACACGGTAAAAGGTGGAGAAATCATCGTGGAGATGAAAGAGGCAAGTGGAAGACTAGAAATAACCATCTCGGACAATGGGGTAGGAAGAAAAAAATCGGCAAAAACGAAAAAAATCCGAACACACAAAAGCATGGCGATTGATATTACACAAGAAAGAATTAAGATATTAAATAAAAAGTATAAATTTAATGGAAGTTTGACTTTCAGAGATTTAGACAATCAAAAGGAGCAAGGCACCCTCGTTTCGATTGTTCTTCCACTGAAATATGACACTGATAACTTTTAAAATCAATACGAATGACAAGAAAAGTACTTATTATCGATGATGAAAAGCCAACTCGGGATTTCATTCGAAAAATGCTTGAATCTTTTGATTTAAAGTTAGAAATCTACACGGATGGCGAAAGTGTTCAATCTGGAATCGAAGCTATTGATAACATCAAGCCCGACATCGTCTTGTTGGATATTCAAATGCCTGATGGAAATGGTTTTGATGTATTAAAAGGAGTATCGAATAAATCCTTTGAGATTATATTTATTACCGCCTACCAAGAATTTGCTGTGCAAGCGATTAAATTTAGTGCCTTAGACTATATATTAAAACCAATTGATGCAGAGGAATTAAAAAATGCCGTGACAAACGCTTTACAATTGTTATCTCACAAAAAGGACGACCATCAACTTCAAGCTCTTCAGAATAATATTCAACCACATTTGAAAAGAAAGCTTGTACTCAAAACACAAGAAAGTATTTTCGTGGTAGAAATTGACGACATCGTTCATTGTGAAGCCGATAAAAATTACACCTTCTTTTATTTGAACGATGGCAAGAAAATCCTGGTATCAAAAACATTGAAAGACTACGACACCTTGTTGTCCGGACTTCAGTTTTTCCGAGTGCATCAGTCCCACTTAATTAATTTGAATTGTGTGGAACGATATGACAAACACGATGGAGGCTCTGTTATTTTAAAGGACGGAACAGCTATTCCTCTTTCCCCTGCGAAAAAGGATCAGTTCTTTAAAAGCTTAGATCAGTTGTAAATTAAGCGAGGGCTTGGGTCAAGTCTGCGATCAAATCATCCGCATCTTCTACACCAACACTGAGCCTAATCAAGGAGTCAACGACACCACTTTGCTCACGCACATCTTTAGGGATGGATGCATGTGTCATGGTTGCAGGGTGTCCGATTAAGGACTCTACGCCACCCAAAGACTCAGCTAATGCGAAAATCTCTACTTTTTTCACGATGGATAAGGCGTCCTCCAAATGATTTCCCTTCAAGTTAAATGAAATCATTCCACCGAAACCACGCATTTGTTTTTTTGCCACTTCATGATTTGGATGATTTTCAAATCCTGGCCAATAAACTTTGTCGATTTTCGGATGTGTTGCTAAGAATCGGGCTACTTTCTCGCCGTTCTCGCAATGACGCTGAACACGTAAATGAAGCGTTTTAATGCCTCGTAATACTAAGAATGAATCCATTGGGGCAGTCACCGCTCCCGAAGAGTTCTGGATACGGTACATTTCATTGGCGATGTTCTCATCTGAACAAACCAATGCGCCCATCACAACGTCTGAGTGTCCGCCAAGGTATTTTGTTACGGAATGCATCACCATGTCAGCACCTAGGTCTAGGGGATTTTGCAAATATGGAGTAGCAAAGGTATTATCGACGCATAACATCGCTCCAGCAGCTTTAGAAATTTTCGCCATGGCTTCGATGTCCACGATGTTCATCATGGGATTCGTCGGTGTTTCTACCCAAATCATTTTGGTGTTTTCATTGACTAATGCCGCAACCGCATCCACATCTTGCATATTTACAAAATGGAATTTAATGCCATATTTTTCAAATATTGTTCTAAAAATACGGTAGGATCCTCCATATAGGTCATTTGTTGAAATGACTTCATCACCTGGATTCAGCATTTTCAACACACAATCAATGGCTGCAAGTCCCGAACCAAAACAAGCGCCAAATTTCCCATTTTCAATCGCCGCGATGTTTTTTTCAAGAGCGTGACGTGTGGGGTTTTGTGTACGCGAATATTCGTATCCCTTGTGATTTCCAACGCCATCTTGAACATATGTGGAGGTTTGGTAAATAGGTGTCATAATTGCACCTGTTGCTGGATCTGGATGAACACCAGCGTGAATAGCTTTTGTAGCGAATTTCATGTGTTGAATTTTATGCAAAATTAGCAGAATCTTTAAGGTAAATTTAATTCTATGGATGGATCCCAAAAGATTTCTGAAAAGTATTGAATTTGATCATCTTGAATCTGGATTCCTTCAGACTCTAAAGCTTGTTGCATGGAATCGGGAGTAGGGAAGTGCATCTTTCCACTCAATAAGCCATTTCGATTGACTACGCGATGTGCTGGAATTCCAGTATATTGATGCGAGGCATTCATCGCCCATCCAACCATGCGAGCACCTCTTGCAGCACCTAAGTAATTCGCTATGGCTCCATAGCTTGTCACGCGTCCTGTAGGAATGAGTTTGACGACTTGAAACACGAGTTCAAAGAAATCCTTGTTTTTGGCGTTCAGATTTTCAATCATGAAACAAAGATATAAATGGATTCCATAGGCATGAGCATTTCCCTTTTTCCGAGAAACAAAAAAGCCACCTGTTGAGGTGGCTTTGAGAATCTTTATGTCAATGATTATTTTTTGTCACAACATGCTTTTTTATCTTTCGCACATTCGTTGGCATTTCCTAGCCATTTTCCGTCTTTTCCATAATGAGCCATGCAAATTGCTTTCTCTTCAGGAGAACATCCTTTTTCGTCACACATTTTTGCGCATTCATCTTTCGACATTTTTGCACATTCATTCATGTCACATTTCGTGCTCATTTGTCCCTCATGACACATCATTCCGCCACCAGTACACATTTCGTTGGACATACATTTTCCACCGTCACGCATTTCACATGCAGCAGAACCATTTCCGTTTGTTTCTTCAGAAGAAGCGCCACTTCCTAAAATTGGAGCAATGACTAATCCAATTAAACATGTTAATTTGATTAAGATGTTCATAGATGGACCTGAAGTATCTTTGAATGGATCACCAACTGTATCTCCAGTTACTGCTGCTTTGTGAGCGTCAGAACCTTTGTATGTCATTTCACCGTTGATTTCAACACCTGCTTCGAATGATTTCTTCGCATTGTCCCAAGCACCACCTGCGTTGTTTTGGAAAACTGCCCAAAGAACACCAGATACTGTAACACCAGCCATGTAACCACCTAACATTTCCGCGATTAACTGATTGTTATCAGCGTAAACTAATTTACCTAGTAGAACGATTGCAATTGGGAATCCAATAGTCATCACTCCTGGCAACATCATTTCACGCAACGCAGCTTTCGTAGAAATTTCGACACATTTACCGTATTCAGGTTTTCCTGTTCCTTCCATGATTCCTGGAATTTCCTTGAACTGACGACGAACTTCGTACACCATGTACATTGCCGCTTTCCCAACTGAATTCATTGCCAATGCGGAGAAAACAACTGGAATCATACCACCAACAAATAACATTGCTAATACAGGAGCTTTAAAGATGTTGATTCCATCGATTCCCGTGAACGTTACGTATGCAGCAAACAAAGCCAATGAAGTCAATGCTGCAGATGCGATCGCAAATCCTTTTCCGGTAGCAGCGGTAGTATTACCAACTGAATCTAAAATATCTGTACGTTGACGTACTTCTTTCGGTAATTCGCTCATTTCAGCGATTCCACCAGCGTTGTCAGAAATCGGTCCAAATGCGTCAATCGCTAATTGCATAGCAGTTGTCGCCATCATAGCTGAGGCTGCCAAAGCTACACCGTAGAATCCAGCTAATGCATATGTTGACCAAATTGCTGCTGCAAACAATAATACAGTAGGGAAAGTTGAAATCATTCCAGTTGCTAAACCAGCGATTACGTTTGTTCCTGCACCTGTTGAAGATTTTTGAACGATTTTCAACACTGGTTTTGTACCCAATCCTGTGTAATATTCAGTTACGGATGAAATTGCTCCACCAACAAATAATCCAATTAATGAAGCGTAGAATACACGCATAGAAGAAATTTCTTTGATTCCTTCACCAAAGAAATTCATATTCATCGTTTCAGGCAACATCCAAGTTACTAATCCAAAACATGCAATAGCTGTCAAAACAATAGAAACCCAGTTTCCTTTGTTTAACGCTCCTTGAACTTGTTTTTCTTTTGCATCATTACTTGAAATGCGTACTAACATTGTTCCAATGATAGAGAAAAGGATTCCGAATCCAGCGATTGACATTGGCAATAAGATTGGACCAATTCCACCAAAAGCATCTTCGATTTTACTTCCCACCTGTGCTTGAATTAAGTAGTTACCAAGTACCATAGCAGCTAATACTGTTGCTACGTAAGAACCAAATAAATCTGCACCCATTCCGGCAACGTCACCTACGTTATCACCTACGTTATCTGCAATAGTTGCAGGATTACGAGGGTCATCTTCTGGGATACCAGCTTCTACTTTACCTACAAGGTCAGCTCCAACGTCAGCAGCTTTTGTATAAATACCACCACCAACACGTGCAAACAATGCGATTGATTCAGCTCCTAATGAGAATCCAGCTAACGTTTCAAGAACGATTGTCATGTCTTCAGTACTTGTCCATTTACCACCCATAAAGAAGTGGAAGAAGAAGATAAAGAAAGCTGTAAGTCCTAAAACGGCTAATCCAGCAACTCCAAGTCCCATTACTGTTCCACCACCGAAAGAAACTTTCAATGCTTGTGGTAAACTCGTACGAGCAGCTTGTGTCGTGCGAACGTTTGTTTTCGTTGCGATTTTCATTCCCATGTTTCCTGCTAAAGCAGAAAAGATTGCTCCAAAAATGAAAGCGATGATGATTAATAAATGTGTTTTAACGCCGGGCATAAATGTGATTCCAGCCAAAACTACACTTGCGATTAGCACGAAAACGGCTAAAAGTCTATACTCTGCTTTGAGGAAAGCAAGTGCACCTTCGTAGATATAATCTGAAATTTCTTTCATTTTTCCATCTCCAGCATCTTGTTTTAATACCCAAGCTCTTTTCATTGCCATAAACAGCAATCCGATAACGGCCATTACTATTGGCACATAAATCATCATTGATTCCATACTAATTTGTTAATTTGTTAAATTTTTACGCAGGCAAAAGTAGAGTTTTCCGCCATGGTATGCAAATACGTAGGAAAAAAATAAGGGTTACGTTTTTTATAAAACAGCTTGAATTTTAGCCTTTAATGTTGCTAATGGAAAAGCGCCACTTTCTCGCCAAAGTACTTCGCTATTTTTAAAAAGGACAAATGTTGGAACACCTCTTACTTTGAAGCGTGCTGCAACATCCTGATTTTTGTCTACATCGATTTTGAGAATTCGAATTTTTGAACCCATTTGCTTCTTGAGATCTTCTAAAATAGGAGACATTGTTTTACACGGTCCACACCATGTTGCGTAGAAGTCAACTAAGGTTGGAATTTCGGATTTGATGATATCATTGAATTTTCCCATGGGACAAAGTTAAGGAAGCTAGATCGACCTATATGTAACAGATGCGACAAAAAAAAGGCAGATGTAAAAATCTGCCTTTTCAAGTGAAGTTGAAATAAACTTATTGTTTAATGTATGTTGCGGTACATGTTCCAGCACCACCAATTAAAGGGGCATTGTTATCATACGTATAAGTGATGATAATGATGTTTCCTTGGTCGTTCATCGTTCCTGTTCCGGAGTAGGTGATTTGACCAATCATTGCATCAACCGTCTGTTCTGGAATGTTCACATTAGAACCACTGATAGTTGCTGTCGCTGTTCCTCCAATTAAAGTAAACATATTATCTATGTTTAATGAGGTAGCATTGCTTCCTGCTGTAATTGCTGGTGTTGTAGAAAGTGGGAAAGCGGTTGCTCCACAATTACTTGATAGACTCCATGATACTAACCAGTTACTTTGACCAATCACAACATTCACTGTGCGTTGAGCAGTGGTTGTTCCATTTGCATTCGATGCAGTATACGTTACAGTGTATGTTCCTTTGTTCGCGGTGTTTACCGTGCTAACTGTTGTTACAGTAACAGCTGAACCATCTTTGTTGGTAGCAGTTGCACCAGCGTCCGTATATGTTGCGCCAACGTTCAAGCTAACGGTAGCATTTCCATTCAAGGTAATCGTCGGAGCATAAAGACATGTTGCATCGTCCTTTTTTGCTGCACTGTTAAAGTTTGTAGCTGAACTATCTGTACAACCTTTCTTTTTACACCCGGTGTTTGTCGTCATAACAATGGCACCAAATAAAAATAGACCAATAATTTTTTTCATTTTAAATAGTTTTGTGATTGAAGTCAAAAATAGCAAATTATTTGATTAAAAAAAAACGGCATCCGAAGACGCCGTTTTCAACCAAACGATATGCACTTAGTCCTGTAACACCTCTTCTGTTGAAGCGGGTGAGCCAAGAGCTTTTTTAATTTTCTCTTCTAATTCTTCTGCTAGAGCTGGATTATCCATTAAAATTGATTTAATTGAATCGCGGCCTTGTCCAAGTTTCGTTTCTCCGTAAGAGAACCATGATCCACTTTTTTTCAGGATGTTTAGTTCTACTCCGAGATCAATGATTTCACCAATTTTTGAAATCCCTTCTCCATACATGATGTCGAATTCTGCTTTTCTAAACGGTGGAGCAACTTTATTTTTTACAACTTTTACTTTTACTCGGTTACCCATTACTTCATCCCCTTCTTTAATTTGAGCGGCACGACGAATATCGATACGCACGGAAGAGTAAAATTTCAAGGCATTTCCACCAGTAGTCGTTTCCGGGTTTCCAAACATCACCCCAATTTTATCACGTAATTGATTGATGAAAATACAACAGCAACCTGCTTTATTGATAGAACCAGTTAGTTTACGTAAAGCTTTGGACATCAAACGAGCTTGAAGTCCCATTTGAGAATCGCCCATGTCACCTTCAATTTCCGCTATAGGAGTTAACGCTGCCACGGAGTCAATGACAACTAAATCAATAGCTCCTGAACGAATTAAATTGTCAGCGATTTCCAATGCTTGCTCACCATTATCTGGTTGGGAGATTAATAAGTTGGCAATGTCTACACCCAATTTCTGTGCGTAGAATTGATCAAAGGCATGCTCTGCATCAATAAATGCTGCGATTCCACCTTGTTTTTGTACTTCAGCAATGGCATGAATCGCCAAGGTTGTTTTACCTGATGACTCTGGACCATAGATTTCAACGACGCGTCCTTTCGGATAACCATTTATTCCTAATGCTAAATCTAGTGTAATAGATCCCGTTGGAATAACTTCCAATTTTTCTACGGGAGAATCCCCAAGTTTCATGACAGATCCTTTTCCAAAGGTTTTGTCTAATTTCTCCATCGTTAATTGGAGTGCTTTTAATTTTTCTGCGTTTTGTTCTTTTGACTTTGACATATCGTTTGTGTTTATTGAGTTGGTTGACTCGGTTATTAATTTCTACAAATGTAAGAGTGGATGATCGTAAACTATTTACGAACTAAATAGCGGAATTGTAAATAGCTAAAATTTCGCTCGAATGGTTTTTCGTGTTCGGTTTTTCGATAACGGAAATCAACGTACCTGATTCATCGAATAGAAATGTAGTGCGGTGAATTCCATCGTAAATTTTTCCCATGAATTTTTTCTCGCCCCAAACGCCGAATAAATTCAATAGTACTTTATCCGTATCCGCAATCAAGGGAAACGGCAAGTTGAATTTATCTGTAAATTTTTTGTGTGAAGAGATACTGTCCGCACTCACGCCAAGAATGGCAATGTTGCTTTCGGTCAGCAATGAATAGTCATCGCGAAGACTACATGCTTGTGCTGTACATCCAGGCGTGTTGTCTTTTGGATAAAAATAAATCACTAAACGTTTTCCATTGAAGCTAGTTGCGTTCAATTCTTCTCCATTTTGATCCATTCCAGTAAATGCAGGAAGTGCTGATCCGATGCTGAGTTTATTCATAATGCGTAAATACTAATCGTTAAAAAGATTAAAAACTAATCAAATGTAGAAACTATTCTTCAATATCAAAACATAATCTGAAAAAATGTTTTAAAAAAGATTAATTTTTAATCAAACGATACAGAAAGACACACCAACTAATAATGGTGATTGCCCCACCAATAGGCGTTACGGGACCGATTAAGCTCGTTGGAAGGTGTAGGGATTTAAAGGCAACTAAGAGATAAATGGACCCGCTAAATAAAAGCATACCGACAAACATGGCTGTCAACAAGCGTTTTAATGGAAAGGAAAAGCGATCGGCATTCAGGGCAATGATAAAAATACCCATCGAGAGAAATCCTTGATAACGCACAGCGACTTCAAAAGAATTGAATTGGGCTTCTTCTAAAATATCTTTGAGTGCATGTGCACCCATCGCTCCAAGAACAATTGAAATCATAATGGTTACTCCCGAGAAAAAAACGAATTGTTTTTGCATGTTGCGAAGTTCTGAAAAATTCTACTCATATCAAATATGTATCTTTGTCAAATGAATCAGGTGAAATACTTTTTCTTATGTATACTGACCCTTGTTGCTCTAACAAAATGCGACCTGGAATCCGGTGAGAATAAAAATAACTTTGATTACTTTCAGTTTCAAGAACTCAATTTAGCGAAGTACGACATCCAAGCCTCGATTATGATCCCTGATGCAACTGCTGGTATCGGAGCATCCTTTAAACCAGAAGTTAAATACGATGAAGGTGGATATAAATGGAGTATTTCGGTTGGAAGAAATTTTCAATTATTTATCGAGGACTATGGCGATAATTTATATCGGTTCGCGGAGTTTAAGAAAGACCTACTTAAAGACCGTAAAAAAACAAACTATTTTCAATTCGAGATGTTAACGGAACATAAGGATGTTCTTGTATATAGTAGAAAAGAAAAATCAAATTTCGTAAAGGATAAAAAACTGAGCTATCATATCTACGCAGTCAAGAAAATCAACGGCATCTACTATGAAATTCAAAACAGAGAACTCGGCGACTCGAAAAAAGTGATCGATTTTATGTACCATTCAATTCAATCATTTCAACCTTAATTTCTTATGGAACTCACAAGAGAAAATGTCCTAAATACCCTTGGGAAAATTATTGAACCAGATCTTAAAAATGATTTGGTGAGTTTGAACCTCATCGAAGAATTAGACTTATCCGCAAACAAAATTTCCCTTACGGTTCAAATTTCGAATCCAGCGCTGCACGCAAGAAAACGCATGCAAGAAGCTATTGAGTTCAACCTGAAACGTATTTTTGGAGAAGAAGTCTCCATTTCTTGCTTGATTAAAGGAATGAGCACGGAAAGCAGAAGTGCTCGAAGAAAGATTCTTCCGGATGTAAAATACATTGTAGCAATCGCCTCTGGTAAAGGTGGGGTCGGGAAATCAACGATTACTGCAAATTTGGCTGGTGGACTCCAAAAGCAGGGATACAAAGTTGGAATCGTTGATGCGGATATTCACGGACCTTCTATGCCAACAATGTTTGACCTCGTAGGTGAGCGTCCACAAATGGTTGACGTTGACGGAAAAGGACTCATTCAACCCGTGGATGCAAAAGGAATTGGCGTTTTATCTATTGGATTTTTTACAGACCAAGATAATGCAGTGGTTTGGCGTGGACCTATGGCTTCGAAAGCATTAACGCAATTGTTTACGGATGCTCATTGGGGTGAGTTAGACTTTTTATTAGTTGACCTTCCTCCTGGAACTGGTGATATCCATTTATCCCTTGTGCAAACTGTTCCTTTAGATGGTGTGGTCATCGTCAGCACCCCTCAGGAAGTTGCCTTGGCGGATGCGCGTCGCGGAATTAATATGTTCCAAATGGATACGTTAAAAGTCCCGGTTATTGGTATCGTGGAAAATATGGCTTGGTTTACTCCGGCTGAATTACCCGAAAATAAATATTACATCTTCGGCCGCGATGGAGCGAAGAATTTAGCTCAAGGAATGAATGTGCCTTTTTTAGGAAGTATTCCTTTGGTACAAAGTGTATGTGAAGCCGGTGATGCTGGAAGACCTGCTGTTTATCAGGAAAATACCCCCACTTCATTGGCCTTTGATGAATTAGTTCATACCTTTGTTGACGAGCTAACAAAACTGAAAGCGAAAACTCTCTAGAAGGTATTTATGAACGAGCAACAAAAAGCAACACTTTCAGAAAAAGTCAATGAAGCGCTGAATCAACTTCGTCCATTTTTACACGCGGATGGGGGCGATATGGAACTCGTTGAGATTACGGATGACGCCATTGTCCGTGTAAAGTTAATTGGCTCTTGCTCAGATTGTTCGATGAGCCATATGACGCTCAAAGGTGGATTGGAAGAAGCGCTAAAACAAGCGGCACCGGAATTAAAAGGCGTCGAAGCAGTTCAAATGGCTTAATATGAAAATCAAATTTCTGGTGCTTGGTAAAACGGCTTTCCCTGACGTAAAAGTTGGAGAGGATCGATATGCCACTCGATTGCAACATTATTGCTCTTTCGAGCGAGTCGAGATTCCAGACGTGAAAAATCCCAAAGCATTAAGTCAAGATCAATTAAAGAAAAAAGAAGGCGAGCTTATTCTGGCAAAGGTCATTCCAACAGATTACCTCATTCTCATGGATGAGAACGGCTTGCATCAAAGTTCCGTGGAATTTGCTCAATGGCTAGATAAAAAACAAATGTCCGTCAATGGAAATTTACTCTTTGTTATTGGTGGAGCATACGGATTTAGTGAGTCGGTTTATGAACGAGCAAATGCTAAATTGTCTTTATCTAAAATGACCTTCTCTCATCAAATGGTTCGCATGATTTTCCTGGAACAACTCTACCGGGCTTATTCAATCTTAAAAGGTGAACCTTATCACCATTCCTAGTATCATGGAAATTCACATCGAAAAAAAACTGCTGCATTTTAAGAAACCTAGTGGAACAAGTCGCGGAATCCTATACGATAAACCTTCTTGGATATTAAGTGTGCGATTATCAAATGGCCAAATCGCTTTCGGTGAGTGCAGCGTGATACCTGGACTTTCTCCGGATTTCATCGATGAAAATCAGTATGAAAAGAAATTGAACGCGTTGAAAAAAGAACTTGAATCCGATTGGAGCGAGCAGGATTTTCAACAGATTAGCGTATTTACTTCGCTAAAATGGAAGAATTTCATTCATGCCTGGATTGAGTATCCTTCCATCGTGTTCGGAATAGAATCGCTCGCCCGAGATGTTTACAACGGAGGTAAAGGACTCATTTTTGAGAGTGGGTTTACACGAAAAGAATGTAGTATTCCCATCAATGGACTAATTTGGATGGGAGATGAATCTTTCATGCTCGCACAAATGGAAGAGAAATTGGCGGATGGATTTTCCACCATCAAAATGAAAGTTGGCGCCATCGAATGGAAAAAAGAATATGCATTATTGGAACAGCTTCGCCGTCGTTTTTCGAGTCAGGAGTTAACCTTGCGTGTGGATGCAAATGGAGCATTTACCCCCGGATCAGTCATGCCTATTTTAAAGCAATTAAGTGATTTAGAAGTTCATTCCATTGAGCAACCAATTCAGTCTGGACAAATAAGCGCTATGAGTGAGCTATGTCGAAATTCTCCTATTGGAATCGCATTAGACGAAGAAATGATTGGAATTCATGAACGTGAACATAAAGAAGCATTATTAAAAATGATTGCTCCTCAATACATCGTACTTAAACCGAGCTTACACGGTGGATTTCACGGATGTTCAGAATGGATTCAATTAGCAGAAGAAAACCAAATTGCTTGGTGGATGACATCAGCCCTAGAATCCTCCATTGGTTTAAATGCCATTGCTCAATTTACCGCAACGTTTTCTGACCTTATTCCGCAAGGATTAGGCACAGGCGGACTCTATACAAACAATTTTGATTCGTCCCTTGTTGTATCAAAAGGACAATTAAGTATAATGAGATGAAAGAAAGAAATGAGTGGAATGAACTCACACCCGATGAGAAGCGCATAATTATCAATAAAGGGACAGAATATCCAAATACTGGAGAATACAATTCATTTTATGAAAAAGGAACATTTGTCTGTCGCCAATGTGAAGCTCCCTTATACCGAAGTGAAACGAAGTTTAATTCCGGATGTGGTTGGCCAAGTTTCGATGATCAAATCGCTCAGAATGTCATGCATATATTAGATGCCGATGGACGTCGAACAGAAATTGTTTGCGCCAATTGCAAAGGGCATTTAGGACATGTGTTTTTTGGTGAACGATTCACGGAGAAAGATACGCGTCATTGCGTTAATTCGATTTCCATGAAATTTATTAAAGATTAACGTGATGGACAGTTGGTGATTTCATCACATTGTTGATACACCATTTCATGCAAAATTAATTGAGCAGCTAAAGCCAATTGCGTGTAATTCTGAGAGTTATTTCCAAATCCACCTGCGGTATTTTGCCACATGTCCAAAATTAACTGCTGCGAACCTACTGTGGGTTGAATCTTATTCACTACGGCTGCAACATTCATGGATCCAGCGTGATATACATGTAGGACAAATAAGCGAAACCACAAATCATTTTCATTGTAACTTAACTGGTGGCGATCTAAAATACGTTTCGCTTCAGGAATACATACTTTTCGTATCAAACTTGCAGAACCGTATGCGCAGCGATCAAAATCTTTACGTTCATCAACCGTACTATTAACCGTTAATCCAGCAGCACGCGCAACATCTGGCATTAATTGGAAAGAACCGTACGCTCCAGAAATAGATTTTTTCATTTGTCCAGGACACTCAATCAATAAAATGGCCTGAGCATACCAAGGATCAACACCAAAACGTTCAAACGCAGCAACTCCTTTCGAAAGTTGTGGATAAACTTCATTGAATTTATAAAAATCATTTTTGCCGGAAGTCACATAAATTCGTGCGCTAGGGTCCAAACCGTGTTCTGCTCGCAAAAGAGCCCGAGTACTATCTTTCTGTGCCTCAGTCTGACGATTCCAATCTTTCAAGGACATCTTCTTCAATACTTGACGTGTACTTGCATCATTCACAAGACAGGAATCTGGAGCTAGTAACATGATTTGTTTCCAAAATTGTGGTTGAGCTAATACATCCCATCGGTCCTCGAAAAGCGCTTCGGCGTGCATGAGCGTACTCATGTTATTCGATTTTTTCACCATGATTTTCTCTTCATCCCAATTAGCGAGTGGTTGTCCATAAGCGAGACTAAAATAAATCGTGAAGATGAAAAAGATCAGATGTTGCATGTTTCGTTTGATTGAGTTCCCTAAAGTTAGTCAGATAGTTCAATCAGCAGATTTTGTTACACCAAAGCTTTAAACACAACCATGTTAAATAAGTATGTAACTTTGAAAGATGAAATGGATTTACAAGCTTTTAGGCCTACCTTTTATTTTTTTGGTTCGCATATACCAATGGATAATTTCGCCCATTTTTCCACCATCGTGCAGGTATACTCCGACCTGTTCGAGTTACATGATTGAAGCCATCAAAGTATGGGGACCTGTCAAAGGACTATGGCTAGGGTCTAAGCGAATCGCATCTTGTCACCCAAGAGGCGGATCTGGATATGACCCTGTTCCACAAAAAAAATGCGCTATACAACCTCCCAATTCCGCTGACTAAGAACACGGTAGCGATTGACAAACGAAAGGAAACTTTCTTCTTCCTGTATTAATGATTCGAATGAAATCGTAGGATCAGTAAGCTCCCCTGACAATTTACTTTGTTCCTCGATATACATGAACCAATCTTTCAGTCGTTGGACACCTTCGTTTTTAGAGCTAGAAAAATCAGATTTTTCAACACTTGTTACAAAGTGAATGGATTTTCTCGCCCGACTGAAAAGAACGTTTAACCGTTTTTCTCCATTTTTCAAGTTGATGGGCCCGAAGCGCATGTCGAATTTCCCTTCCTTATTTTTTCCATAACCGAATCCAACGATTAAGTGATCACATTCTTCCCCTTGAACTTGTTCTAGTGCCTTGAAGAAGAAGGTGTCATTGTCAATCGCTTCTTCAAGTTGTTGCTGGGCTTTTGATGAAAGTTGCGAATGAATCGCATTTAATTGCGCTTCTGAAAAAGCTACGACACCACATTTCTCGGAACGTAAGAGTGCTTTTTCTACCAGCCGTGCCATTACTTTAGCTTCTGTTAAATTGACTCCATCGGCGTATATTCCATCCGGAACATAACTCAACATCAAGTTCGTTTTTTCTTGTGTTTTCTCCGCAAAAATGCGCAATCTTCCTCCGTAGAAATAACGGTTAGAATATTCAATTAATCGCGCATCTCTGCTGCGATAATGATGCGTCAACATGACGTTCGGTAAATAATATGCAGATTGATGTAAGACGTCAATCACAATTTCTTCAGACTGTCTAAAATAACTGGAAGGACTCATTTGTTGGTGGTCTCCCGCGACGAGCACGCGCTTTGCTCGCTGCAAGGCACCAAGTGCATAACTCATCGGAATTTGTCCCGCCTCATCAAAAATGACTAAATCAAATTGGTCTTTTTCCATCGGAAAAATGGATGCTAAAGAACTTGGATTCGAAAGCTGAATCGGTTTCAATACATCCACCCAATATTTTGCCTCACTGCTTCTCAACTCGCGAATAGAGAGGTGGTTTCGTGTTTTGGCAAACTCCTTCACTAAAATCGACTTGCCCTTGCGTAATTTTGTTCGCAATGATTTTTCAGCTTCACTCAATTTCGACAATGGCACACTCAATAATCGTTGGAAATCCGCAAATTTTCGTGCTTGATGTGCGACAAGGAATTCAGAAAGATCGACTCCTTCTTGTTGGATGTTTTTCAGTGCTTTTTTAAGCTCATGTTTGAATTCGTTTAAATCGAAATCTAACATATAAGGGTGTTTGGCTACAAAGGAATTCCAATGATGTTGATGAACGAAAGCCGCTAATTCATCATTGGATTTTCTTGTTTTCAAAAGATCAAATGTTTCATTAGAAAGATCGTTCAAACGAGTAATATCTAATTTAAAAGCATCCATTGACTCGGTAAGCTTTGTGAAAACCCATTCGATATCATCGTTAGCATGCAGTGTGAATAGTGATTTTAATCCTAATGTGTAGTCATTTAGCGGTCGATTTGCTTGCGCCATTTCTATGCCGGTTTCAGGATTTAATGCTTGATACCATGTCCAATCCTTCATCGAAATATGTTGAATGAATTGTTCAATAACGGGCAGTTCAATCTCTATGGAGACGATGCCAAAAGATTCAAATTTATGACTTCGTTTTTTCAGGTCAGAACGTAAGGTCAACTGTTTTTCTTTAGAAGCAATAGAAGAAAGTGGATTCAACTTTGGTGTACGTGTCCAATTCCTCCACAAACGTTTCCATCTCAAACTTGCCAACCATCCTTTTTCTTGAGAAGCAGATTTTAGGACTTCTAACTCCGCAAAACTTGGCTCTTGTTTCCAATGATAGTTTTCTACATCAAGTAATTCTAAAGCTTGATTCAAGGCTTTCCATTTCTTGATTTCACGCTTGAATCCGTTAACTTCTTTGTCTAAGAGGTGTCCGTATTTTTCGTAAATCGATCCTTGGTACTGATGGCAAACAATAGCCATTTTGACGGATTTCTGAACGGATTCCAAATCGGATAAGTCGAATACATCTTTATACCTCGATTGACGTTCAATTAAGGTATGTAATACATGAGTATTTTCTTCAAATTCGCTAAGATTCAACCATGATTTGCTGAGAAATGGCAATATTTCCAAGGTACTAGGCGCCATTTCATGGAGAATCTTTTTATCATTCATCCACGTGGTGAGCGCAGGCGCAGGCATATGTGGAAAACTAGAAATAGGTGCTTTTTTTGGACGTTTTTCCTTGAATTCTAGGAAAGGATAACCAAGCTCCATTTCAGCATTTTTCAGTGCTTGAAATTGTTTTGCTAATTGCCCCGAGCTTCCGTATTGAATCCAGTGTTTTTCCTTCGATGTGGGAACATGACTCAACCGTTCCCATGTCGTTTTTAAATCCTCGTAGAATGCATGTGAATTCGCATGGAAGGATAAGTGCATGCATAAAAAACCGAGGTTTCGTTCTGTTAATTTCTGCTGGATGACTTGAAGTGCTGATTTTTTCTCAGATACGACAAGAACGTTTTTGTCCTGCTGTAAACAGGAACCAATTATATTGCATATTACTTGGGACTTACCCGTTCCTGGAGGACCCTGTACGGTAACGGAATCAAGGTTTAAATTTTCGACTACTTCCGCCTGATCTGGATCAAATTCAAATAAAAAAGGACTTGAAAGTGACCAAGAAGATGATGGTGTTTGCTCTGTTTGATCGGAATGTCCCAATAGTCGCTTGATGGGCTGTGAGAATTGTTGACAGGATAATAAATTCTCCAGTTCCTTTAATAACTCATAGCGTTGAGGATGAAAATTACCGTAATAAGTAAGATCTGGTAAATAGGTAAATGGTCCTGAATCGAAAAAGGCAAGAAGTTCATGTCGATTTTCAAAGCTCGGAGGATCTTGATGAAACTTGTCTCGAAACCAGCGTTCGAAATATGGATTGATAAAATAGGACTGATCAGATTCAACTACTTGAATGGCTTTCATTTTGCGGTAAGAAACATGAACATCTCTCAAATACACAACCGTTTCAATCGTTTTTCCCTGCTTATCCCATTGAACGATTCCTAAACTCTGACAAAATGGATATATACCTATTTCACGGAAAGTTGTCAGTGAAACCTTGAGCAATCGTTGTGTTTTTAAAGTCGCTATTTCCTGGATTTCCTCCAGGGATAAGATTTTACTGGGCTGAATATTCACAAGTATATCATCTGACTGAAAATGAGTCAATTCATCCTTATATTCGGCAAGTAAATCTTTGAAATCAGGCTCCATTGCCGTAAAGTTAAGTCCATTTTTACAATGAACGATCACTTGAATGAATTGGATATTAATTTCCTTATATTTGTTTGACAAAATTCTTCACATGATTAAAAACACATTTTTCCTCTGCTTATTTTTGATTTTCAGCACAAAAGCTACTGCTCAAATTTCACTTGCTGTGGCCGATTTTGCCAACGCAGGGGATACTGTTCGTTTAAGTCAAATGCAAACTTCTAACTTAGACTTTATTTCAACCGGTGCAAACTACACATGGGATTTCAGCAGTCTAACAGCGAATACCCAGTCTTTAAAAGATTACACACCAATCGGATTTGGATCTTTTTTAATTTTAGCAACGTATGGTCCATTCGCTGGATCCTATTCAGCAACGTACTTTAACTTAACGACCGATTTACCTATCGATCAATTATCAGCATTTTTACCGATTGAAATTAGTGATTTAAGTCAATACACAAAGCGCTCAAATAACGCGATAACCTCCATCGGTTATTCCATAAATGTACAGGGACAAGGTATTCCATTTAAATCTGATACCATTGAAACGCGTTATAGCTTACCACTTACTTTTGGAGATGTTCACGATTCACGCGGGTACACATTCGTTGATTTAAATCCTGCTACTGACATTAAATTCATTCAGCACCGCCAAAGGCATTCAGAAGTAGATGGCTGGGGAACAGTCACAACACCTCTTGGTACTTTTTCTGCATTGCGCGTGCGTCACGACATTAATGAGGTCGATTCCATTTATCAAACTTTTTTTGGAACGGGTAGTTGGATTGGAACACCGCCAATTGAACGTACGGAATACGAATGGTGGACGAATGGCAAAAAGGAATATTTATTGAAAGTCGTTGCGACAAATGTAAATGGTAACCAAAACATAAGTTCCATTGAATATCAAGAACAATACCTTGGTTTAGATGCTGGATTAACTGAGTTAAGTAATGAATTGGTGCTTTACCCGAATCCAGTGGAAGATTTATGTTTCTTTGAATCAACCCTAGCCGTGGATGAGGTGGTCTTCTATGACCAGACGGGTGCTAAAGTTTCGACTAGTTCATTTAATGGCGTACAAAATGCGTACATCGATATTCAAGATCTGAAACCAGGAGTTTATTTCTGCCACCTTCAAACCAATAAAGGAACAATCGTTCGGAAACTGACGAAACTTTAATACCTTTGAACAGGCAAATCAGTCTATCGCTTTTTTAAAGAGGAAAGTCCGGGCAGTATAGAGCGTCGTACTTCCTAACGGGAAGGTCTCGAAAAAGGAATTTTTCGGGAACAGAAAGTGCCGCAGAAAGGAAAACTACCTGAGCGCTTGCGCGAGGGAAAAGGTGAAAAGGTGAGGTAAGAGCTCACCGCTTTGACAGCGATGTGAAAGGCAAGGTAAACCTTACGAACTGAAAGACCAAATAAACCGAGGATTGCAGCAATGCATAAAGGGCTGCTCGTCCGATCTCGGAGGGTAGGTTGATGGATTCCAAGCGTGAGTTTGGAACAAGATAAATGATAGATAACTGCGTTGATTTTTCAACAAAGGAGACAGAACCCGGCTTATGATTTGCCTTTTTTTCTTAAAACATGAGATTGTATATTGAAGATGCTGCGCAGCGTCTTGAAAAAGTGCGCGATCATTCCCTAGTTCAAGGAATGGAAAATTACATGAAAAACAACTTTCCCTTTCTGGGAATAAGAAGTACCACGCGAAGAAATCAAATGATGGAGTGGAAGAAAAACTTGCCAGCACAACTCAGTAGATGCGAGGCTTGGGAAATCGTTCTGGAATTATGGCAAAAAGAAGAACGCGAATACCACCATTTCGCTCTTGATTGGATGATGACTTGGCCCATAAAAAGCTATGAAAAAGAGGATATCAACGGAATATACTTTATTTTAAGTAATCATAGTTGGTGGGATACCATTGATGGAATTGCGGTACATATTGTTGGCAAATACGCAAAGAAATTCCCTGAAGAAATGCCTATCATTATCTCAGATTGGATGAGTCACACTTCTTTTTGGTTGAATCGAACATGCTTGCTTTATCAGTTAAAATATAAAGAACAAACGGATTTGGGATTGCAGCAATCTTACATTCACGCCTTAAAATGGAACAAGGAATTTTTTATCCAAAAAGCAATCGGCTGGAGTTTGCGTGAAGTTTCGAAATGGAATCCACTTTGGGTAAAGGCAGTTGTTCAGCAAGAAGAATTGAAAGGACTCGCTTACCGCGAAGCCATGAAATATGTTCCCTGAAAATCTCCCGACTTTTTTGTAATTTCACCTCCTATGAAAAAAAGCATATTCTTCACCTTCTTTTTAACACTACAACTTTATCCAGTTCTCGCCCAGTTTGGACCCGAAAATGGTGTTAAAAAATCCGAGCCGAAATCAATTCTAATTCAAAACGCGCGCATTTATGTCTCTCCAACTCAAGTGTTGGAAAAAGCAGACATGTTGGTCGTGGATGGAAAAATCAAGGAAATAGCTTCATCGATTAAAGATAATCAAGCAGTTATTATTGATTATTCAGGAAAAACAATTCTTCCATCTTTTGTCGAATTGTATTCCAACGTTGGATTACCAAAAGCTACTTTTCGTGAAGGTGGATTTCGCACCCAGTCAAAAGGTGATAAAGAAGGTGCATACTATTGGAATGAGACCATTCATCCCGAATTTAAAGCGTCTAGCTCGTTTGCTATTGACAATAAGGCCAACGAAACATTGATTCAAGAAGGATTCGGTTATGCTGTCACTCACTTAATGGATGGTATGGTTCGAGGAACAGGAGCATTCGTTTCTTTAGGTAATGATCACGTGAATAAACAGTTGATTAAAGGGGATGCCGCTCAATTTTTGTCCTTTTCAAAAGGATCTTCTTCGGATGGATATCCCTCATCACAAATGGGTTCCATCGCATTGATGCGTCAGGCATTGTATGACTTATCGTATTATTTGACTTCACCACAGACGGAATTTTCCATTTCCTTGGATACATGGTCCAAAGAAATGAATTTAC
The DNA here is from genome assembly GCA_044372485.1 of Crocinitomicaceae bacterium. Classification (GTDB taxonomy): domain Bacteria; phylum Bacteroidota; class Bacteroidia; order Flavobacteriales_D; family Crocinitomicaceae; genus UBA952. Next base: position 4,015 of record JBILRU010000009.1, on the reverse strand, counting down.
CCATGTTCTTCAAAACGGAGGACAAATGGGAGATTTTGAGAGCAGAAAAGATCGCAAAGGAACATAACTTAAATCTATGTTACATTGGTTCAGGTAACGAATATGCAGCCATCGAGGCGTTGAAAAACATCCACAGAACAATTGTAATTCCGATTAATTTTCCGGAACCTTTTGAAGTAAGAGATCCATACATCGCAAGACAAATTCCTTTAAGTGATTTGAAGCATTGGGAATTAGCGCCTTCGAATCCACTGTATTTGCATCAACAAGGAATCCCGTTTTGTATTACAACACATGGACTGAAATCCGCGGAGCAATTTTGGAAAAACCTGAGACTGACCATTTCCAGGGGATTACCTGTGGATGCAGCTTTAGCAGCCTTGACGGTGAATCCGGCAAAGGAATTAGGTGTAGGAAATGAACTTGGAACATTGGAAAGCGGAAAATTTGCGAATTTTTCGGTCTATTCTTCGGATCCGTTTACAACAGAATCACAGCTCTTGGATGCTTGGGTCCAAGGTGAAAAATCGCAAATCAAAGCACTCGCTGGACCAAGTATTGTTGGGAAATACAACCTCTTGATCAATGGGGAGAAATACGATTTAGAAATTGAAGGCTCGAATGATCGTCCAAGTGGAAAAGTGAAATTATCAGGTAAAGTGAATGCGGTAACTTTGGACACTACTTCGAAAAAAGTTTCCATTCAATTGGTGGAAAACGACATCACACTTCAATTCTCTTCTTTTGAAAAATCAAAGCCAGGAATCATTCAGCTCCATGGAAAAACGAGTAGAAATGCTGCGATTTTTGAAGGTGATGGGACTAATGCCCAAGGTGTTTGGTTGGCATGGTCAGGAATTCGAACGGATAAAGCTTCTGATCCTGAGAAAGCAATAGAGATCAAGAAGGACACTTCGTTCATTGCCTCAGCTTGGTTGCCAAATATGGCATTTGGAATGGAGACATCACCGAAAAGTCAAACAATTTTGATTAAAAATGCCACTGTTTGGACCAACGAAACAGAGGGTGTTCTTCAAATGGCATCTGTTCTTATTCAGGACGGAAAAATCGTCAAAATAGCCAACAATGGTTCCTTGTCACACTCGGCATCAACGACCATAATCGATGGAAAAGGAATGCACTTAACCGCAGGAATCATAGATGAACATTCACATATTGCCATTTCAAAAGGAGTGAATGAAGGTGGACAAGCAGTAACTTCTGAAGTAAGTATTGCAGACGTGGTAAATCCGGATGACATTAATATTTATCGTCAATTAGCAGGAGGTGTAACAGCTGCTCAATTACTACATGGTTCTGCAAATCCGATTGGTGGTTGTTCTGCCTTAATCAAATTAAAGTGGGGATCTTCGCCAGAGGAAATGATTATTCCAAATGCGCCGAAATTCATTAAATGCGCCCTGGGTGAAAATGTCAAGCAATCCAATTGGGGTGATTACAGCACTACTCGTTTTCCTCAAACAAGAATGGGTGTTGAACAGGTTTTTTACGATGCATTTTACCGTGCTAGGGAATACAAAGTTGCTTGGGAAGCATACAATACGAAACAAACATTGAATCCACCTAGAAGGGATTTGGAATTGGATGTACTTGTAGAGATTATGGACAGCAAACGATTCGTCACGTGTCACTCGTATGTTCAATCTGAAATCAACATGTTGATGCATATGGCTGACTCCATGGGATTCCGCATTAACACGTTCACCCACATCCTAGAAGGATACAAAGTGGCCGATAAAATGAAAAAACATGGCGTGGGTGGCTCGACATTTTCCGATTGGTGGGCGTATAAATTCGAAGTAAATGAAGCAATTCCTTATAATGCCAAATTAATGGCGGACCAGGGAGTGGTTGTGAGCATCAACTCAGATGACGCGGAAATGGGTCGGCGCTTAAATCAGGAAGCTGCAAAAAGTATTAAATACGGTGGAATGAGCGAAGAAGAGGCACTGAAGATGGTGACCTTGAATCCAGCGAAAATTCTTCATTTGGATGATCGCATGGGAAGTATTAAGGTTGGAAAAGATGCCGATGTCGTGCTTTGGTCCGATAATCCATTGAGTATTAAAGCGAAAGTTCAATACACCATTGTTGATGGAAGCGTTTTGTACGATGCAGGAAAAAATCAAGCACTTAATTCACGGAATGAAGAGGAGCGTGCTCGAATCATCGCAAAAATGTTGAATGCGAACGAAAACGGAGAAAAAACAACGCCATTTGTCAAAAAACCTAGAAAGCACTACCATTGTGATACATTGGGTGAAGAAGGAGAGACTGGTGAAAATACACATTGATTATGAGAAAAATACGCATATTAGCAACCATTCTTGCCTGGATTCCATTAGCAAATGCTCAACGCATTTTAGTGATCAACGGAACGGCTCATATCGGAAATGGAGAAGTAGTTGAAACAGCAGCGATTGGCATGGCAGATGGTAAAATTCTTTTTGTCAAGAATTCGCTCACACAAGCCATTCAACGAAAAGAATGGGACACCATCATCGACGCAGAAAATCAGCATGTATATCCTGGATTTGTAGCAGCAAACTCCACCTTGGGTCTGACAGAAATTGATGCTGTTCGAGCGACCCGAGATTTTAACGATGTAGGAGAATTAAATCCACATGTTCGTTCTCAGGTTGCTTTTAACGTGGAATCGAGAGTCATCGAAACGGTGAGAACAAATGGTGTAATGTTGACACAATCAACACCTCGAGGAGGTAGTATTTCTGGTTCATCAGCCATCATGTTTTTGTCCGGATGGAATTGGGAAGATGCCACCGTTTTAGCAGATGACGGCATTCATGTAAATTGGCCGGCAAGTACTCAAGGCGGTGGATGGTGGGCCGAACCAGCTCCAAAATCGAGAAACACGAACTATCAAAAGGAGAAACAGGATATTATGGATTTCTTCACCCTAGCGGAGGTATATGCCAAAGGAACAAAAACAGTGGATGATCTGCGTCTAGAAGCAATGAAGGATTGTTTTGAGGGAACAAAACGCGTTTATTTTCATGCAGATGGAATGCAGCAGATTTTAGATATTATTGAGTTTGTGGAAAAGTACAAGCTTAAGTATCCAGTCATTGTCGGTGGATATGAAGCACATATGGTCGGAAAACGTTTAATAGACGCGAAAATTCCTATTATGCTGAATCGGATTCATAGCCTACCAGAGCGCGAAGAGGACGATGTGAACTTACCTTATATGTTGCCAGCTCTGCTTCAAAAACAAGGGATATTGTTTTGCATTCAAAATGCCGGAGACATGGAGGCAATGAATACCCGAAATCTGCCGTTTCAAGCGGGAACAGCAATGGCGTTTGGCTTGACAGAAGAAGAAGCGTTACAAGCAATTTCGTTGAATCCATGTAAAATATTGGGGATTTCAGATAAATTTGGTTCATTAGAGTCCGGGAAATCTGCAACTTTGTTCATTTCTAAAGGTCCAGCATTGGACATGAAATCAAATCAAGTAAGTTGTTTGATCTTTCATGGTCAAATAGAATCAACTGAGAATTTCCAATACAAATTGTATCAGAAATACAAGAAAAAATACCAAGGTAAATAATCTGAAATCTGCTTGTAACTTTCATCTGATGAACGCGTCTTACCTTCGGTGTTATGACGGTAAGTGAGTATAATCAAAGTGTAAAAGACTTTGCAGATCGATTGTATCGGTTTGCATTGAAAAATCTGAACGACTCAGATTTAGCAAAGGATTTTGTTCAGGATGCCTATGAGAAATTGTGGGTGAGAATTGACCAGGTTGATAACAACAAGGTAAAATCTTATTTATTTAGAACAGTCGTAAACGCTCAAATTGATCGTTCGCGAAGAGCAAAATTACAGCAAAATCACTTGGCTTCGATTGATGTACATCAAACACAAGAACAAACACCCTTTGATGTACAAGAGAAAATCGACGAAGGTGTGAGCCGTTTGACGGAGATTCAACGCACCGTATTGACTCTCAGAGATTACGAAGGATATT
>JBILRU010000091.1:0-8750 GCA_044372485.1 Crocinitomicaceae bacterium | reverse complement strand
GAATGATGACCACGATGAAGCATATGCTTCGTCCGCGCAAAACGATTAAGTATCCAGAGGAAACGCGTGTCTTCGCTCCAGTTTACCGTGGACAACACGTATTAAAACGCGACGAGCAAGGACGTGAGAACTGCACCGCTTGTGGACTTTGCGCCGTGGCTTGTCCAGCGGAAGCAATTACCATGACATCTGCCGAGCGCGTAAAAGGAGAAGAGCACTTATACAGAGAAGAGAAATACGCATCAAGTTATGAAATCAACATGCTTCGTTGTATTTTCTGTGGACTTTGTGAAGAAGCGTGTCCAAAAGAAGCTATTTTCCTAACTGATCGAATTGTTACGACGGAATTTGAACGTGACGAATTCATTTATGCGAAAGATAAGTTGGTCGAAGCTATTGATGACCGCATCGATATTACTAAAAGACAATTCACCGGAAAAAGAACTGACAAATGAGTTTACAAATGATCTCCGTGATATTGGGTAGCTTAACGATTGCATCAGCATTGATGGTCGTTTTGAGTAAACACCCAATTCGAAGTGTAATTTACTTAGTGATTACCTTCTTTTTTATCTCCGCCATGTACATTTTGATGAACGCACAGTTTTTAGCAATCGTCAATATGATTGTATATGCAGGTGCTATTATGGTCCTTTTCTTATTTGTTTTGATGTTGTTAAACTTGAACAAGGAAATGGAACCAGAGTCCTCACGTATGGGTGTCATAACAGCTGTGATTGCAGGTGGAACACTTTTTCTTGTGATGATTACCGCATTAAGAGACACGTTTCAATATGGAAAAGGCTATGTTCAGGTTCCTGTGCAGGACGCTGGACTCGTAGAACAATTGGGGAAATTACTATTTTCCAAATACCTCGTGCCATTTGAAATCTCTTCTATTCTATTCATCGCCGCGATGGTTGGAGCTGTCTTACTAGCGAAAAGAGAAAAACAAATCATCGATTAAGAACTTACATATGGAACAGTTAAACAACATAGGGGCATCCTTAGATTTTTACATTTTCGTATCCATTGCTTTGTTTAGCATTGGAGCGATTGGTGTGCTCACAAGAAAAAACATGATTGTCTTATTGATGTGCATCGAATTAATGCTAAATGCAGTGAATTTGCTTTTGGTCACTTTCTCTACCTTCTTTGGAAATGGTGAAGCGCAAATCTTTGTCTTCTTCATCATTGTCGTTGCTGCGGCAGAAGCTACTATCGGATTATCCATTCTAATTATGGCGTACCGAAACAGCAAATCCATCGACATCGAAATGTTCAACAAATTAAACGGTTAAGAAAATGGGAAAGGATCTATTATTATTGACCTTGATTTCTTTGCCTTTAATCGGCGCGGCAATCAATGGCGTACTTGGAAAGAAGATGCCGAAATTAATCGTTGGTTCGCTAGCGACGATCATGGTTTTCGTTTCTTTCTTGATCGGACTGACCTTGTTTTCAGGCTTGGATAAAACGACCATCGTTCATTTGTTTCAAGTGGCGAAATTTGATGATTTCACGTTAGATGCGAACTTTCAAATTGATTCTTTATCCATTTGGATGACCTTAATCATCACGGGAATCGGATCATTGATTCACTTGTTCTCGATGGGATACATGAGTCACGATGAAGGATACCACAAATTCTTTACCTATTTGAACTTGTTTATTTTCTCAATGCTTTTATTGGTTTTGGGAAGTAACTACTTCGTATTGTTCTTCGGATGGGAAGGAGTTGGTATTTGTTCGTATTTATTGATCGGATTCCACTACAACGATGCTGAAAAAGGAATTGCCAACAGTTTAGCTGCGCGTAAGGCCTTCATCATGAACAGAATTGGTGACGCAGGGTTGTTGTTCGCGCTATTCATGATGTTGAACAAATTTCACACGCTAGAGTTTGTCGAAATCGGAAAAATGATTACTGCTAGTCCAGAGTTGTTTACTGGAATTGCAGGAGCGATTACCTTATGTCTTTTCTTGGCTGCGACTGGAAAAAGTGCACAAATTCCATTGTTCACTTGGTTACCAGATGCGATGGCGGGACCAACTCCAGTATCTGCCTTGATTCACGCAGCAACCATGGTAACTGCCGGAATTTACTTAACGGTTCGTTCAAATTTCTTGTTTGAATTAGCACCAACAACGAAAGACATTATTTTGGTGATTGGTATCGCTACAACGGTTGTTGCTGCATTTATTGCCATGCGTCAAAATGACATTAAAAAAGTATTGGCGTATTCAACAGTTTCACAACTTGGACTTATGTTCGTAGCGCTTGGAATGGGAGCGTACACTGTTGCTTTATTCCACGTAACAACACATGCATTCTTCAAAGCCTTATTGTTCCTAGGGTCTGGTAGTGTGATTCACGCAATGTCCGACGAGCAGGACATTCGTAAAATGGGTGGTTTATCGAAATTAACACCGATCACACACATCACGTTCTTAATTGGAACACTTGCCATTGCTGGATTCCCCTTCCTTTCTGGATTCTTTTCCAAAGATGAAATCTTAGCACATGCGTGGATGTCAAGTCCAATCGTGTATGGCATCTTGATGATTGCTGTTACCATGACAGCCATCTATATGTTCCGCTTGTATTTCTTAGTTTTCCACGGAAGTTTTAGAGGTGGAGAGAAATTAAAATCACACGTTCACGAAAGTGGCTTGTCCATGACAATTCCACTAATGGTTCTTGCATTGCTTTCTGTTTTTGGTGGAATCTTGAATTTACCGGGTATTGTATTTCACGATGCTGGACATTGGATGTCGCACTTTTTAGAAAGTACAACGTATGGATTAAACCAAATTGAAACAGAACACATGGATGCAAATCAGTCCATTATGCTCATGACTATTGCAAGTGTTGTCGCATTATCCGTGATGACTTGGGCGTACATCACCTACGTGAAGAAGCAAGCTGTTGCCAAAGAAGATGCGGACATGAATGCTTGGGAGAAATTATCGAGCAACAAATTGTACATCGATGAAATCTACCAAACGATTTTTGTTCAACCGATTTTGTGGTTGTCCACTACCCTAGCGAGTCAATTTGAACAACGCGTATTGAACAATGGAATTTTCCGTTTAACAAGCGCCATTGAAGCAAGTGGGAATTACACACGCAAATGGCAATCAGGATTCCTGTCAAGTTATCTATTCTGGATGGTTATGGGTATCATCGGATTCATTAGTTATTACATCATAAAATCTACATTTTGGAACTAATCATTTTACCACTTATTCTTGGAATCATTGCGTTCTTTCTTCCAACTAATTGGGTTCGTCCATTTGGATTGTTAGCAAGCCTTAGTGTTTTAGCCGTTTCCATTGTTCATTTAATGAACTTTGATCCAGCGAACTATGTTCTTATTCTAAATCCGGCTGAAGTTTTTCCATTAGGATTAACCTTTAAAATGGGTTACGATGGATTGGCATTGGTGATGGTCTTGTTAACGAATGCTGTCATCAGTATCATCTTGTTAGCCAATTGGAACAGAGATATTTCTTCAAATGCACGCTTTACCGGTCTTGTTCTATTGATGCAATGTGCTTTGTTGGGCTTGTTCACATCGCTTGATGGAATTTTGTTTTACACGTTCTGGGAATTAACCTTGATTCCTATTTTCCTGATACTTTATTGGTTTGGAAAACAGGATAACAACCGCGCATTGTTCAAATTCTTCTTGTATACCTTACTTGGATCATTGATGATGTTATTGTCATTTATCGCCTTGGCTTACTTCTCGCCAAACTTCTCTTACTTCCAATTAGTTCAAGCGAACTTCAATGGAAAATCAGTAGAAGCTGCATTGATTATGGGTGGAATTCTATTTGCATTTGCAGTGAAGATTCCATTATTCCCTTTCCACACATGGCAGGCTCCAACGTATACGAATGCACCAATGGCAGGAACGATGTTGCTTTCTGCATTGATGTTGAAAATGGCTTTGTTCGGAATGATCAAATGGATGATTCCAATTGGATTTGAAGGATTAGTTTATTTGAAATGGCCTGTAATCACACTTGGTGGAATTGGAATCGTTTATGGTGCAATTATCGCCATGAAACAAAAAGATTTGAAAACCTTGTTTGCTTACGCATCTATTAGCCACCTTGGACTAATCGCAGCTGGAATTATGTTGTTCACTGTTTCAGCAATTGAAGCATCAATGGTTCAAATCATCAACCACAGTATTGTTGCTGTTGCCTTGTTCCTTTGTGCTGGAATCATTGAAGACCGATTGAACACACGAAACATCGATGACTTAGGTGGAATTGCAAAAGTAGCTCCTCACTTTGGATTCTGGTTTGCTGTGATGACCTTTATTTCCGTTTCCGTTCCATTTACAGCTGGATTCATCGGAGAGTTTGTTTTGATCAAAGAATTGTTCACTGCGCATTGGGTGATTGGAATTACTGCAGCGTCTACGTTAGTTTTCGGAGCAGTATACATGCTACGTGCCTACCAAGGTTCTATGTTCGGTCCAACGAAAGTGACTGTCTTTAAAGATTTAACATGGAACGAATATGCGGTATTTGGAATTTTAACATTAGCAGCAGTTGGATTTGGATTGTATCCACAAATTATCATCGATTTCATTAAACCTAGCATCAAATTCACACAAGAATTGATGGCGGGAGACTTAACATTTACAAAAAAATAAGATGGACGCAGTAATTATCATATTTATCACAGGACTTATTGGACTGTTTGTAGGAATGTTAAAAAAGAATGAATTGACGTTAGCAGTCATTTCAATCGGCTTGATCGGTGGATTTATTTCCATGTTCTTGATTAACGATTACGAATCGATTTTCAGTACGTATGCTGGACTTACCTTCTCGCGTACTCAGCAAATGTTTGCCTTATTAGCTATTGCATTGACTTTATTAGCAGTATTAATGGGTTACGTTTATTACAAAGAAGAAGACGAGCACACTGCAGATTACTACGGATTGATTCTCTTCTCATTAACAGGAGCTTTGTGTTTAATCGGATTCTCTAACATGTTTATGTTCTTCTTAGGTCTAGAGATTTTGTCTATTCCAATTTACGTACTGGTTGGAATTCAAAAAGGAAATTCATTGGCATCTGAAGCATCCGTAAAATACTTCTTTACGGGATCATTTGCTACAGCAATCATGTTATTTGGTATTGCGTTGATCTATGGTTCAACAGGATCCTTCGATTTGAATGAAATCCGCATGGCGATTGACATGGGAATGTCACATTCACCGATGTTAAACATTGGCGTATTGATGATGATGGCGGCATTCATGTTCAAAGCTGGAGCTGTTCCTTTCCATTTCTGGGGTCCAGACGTGTACCAAGGATCTTCAAATGCAGTGATGGCATACATGGCTTCCGTTGTGAAATTAGCAGCGTTATTTGCGTTTGTACATTTGTTTAACTTCACGTTCAATCAATTAACACCATTTGTTTCTGGACTGGTATTATTTGCCATCATTGTTTCCTTATTCCTTGGCTACTTATCTGCATTGAAACAAACATCTTTCCGACGAATGATGGCCTACTCAAGTATTGCCAATACTGGATTCGCATTGTTCGCTTTGTTGAACCAACAATTTGGTGAAGCTTCTTTGTGGATCTTCATGATTGGATACGCATGTTCAACAATTGCATTGGTAACCATCAACATGATTGTCGAAAAAGACACGGACGAACTGACAAACTGGAAAGGAATTGGCTATTCAAATCCACTGATCGGTCTTACCTTGGTTATTTCCCTTTTATCCATGTCTGGAATTCCTCCATTCACTGGATTCTTCGGTAAATACTTATTGTTATCTAGTGCCTTTGCGAATTACTTACCTTTCGTAGTCTTGGCAATCATCGCCTCATTGATCGGAGCATACCTTTACTTGCGTCTAATGGTCCTTTCGCTATCTCGTGAGGGAGAAGGGAAGAAAATCAAAATGACAGCCATTCAAGCGCTTGTTTTGGTTCTTTGTTTAGCAGGAGTTCTTGGTGGATGGTTAGTACTTCTAATTTAGTAAGAGCCGTTCTAAAGTCCTTTGTCTTTTCATGAAGTGAACTGTTTATTGTAGCGGATCAAACTTGAAAGAAATCCTTCCGTTAGAATTTTACATTCTTTACGTTTATTTTGTCGGCTGATGAACCAAGTCTTAACTTAGTTGTACAAAGGCTCACTAAACGTCTACGCATGAACATATCCTTCCCAAGCACATCCAAAAAACACATCCGTTTTGGTCTTATCTTATTGATTGTCATTCTCGTTGGATTTCTTTTCAATTACTTGAATCGACCAGAAACACCGACAAAAAAGAAAGATCCATATGCTGGACTCTTCAATCGTAAAACAGATGGATTGATTCAGGAACAAACCTTACTGGCAAACAAGGCGGTTCCCGTATTGAAAATCTCCAACGATCGAGAAAAAACCGTTCAACTTTCCAAATTATCGATTTCATCAACGATTGAAAATGGTGTCGCCCGCACACGCTACGACATGTATTTCTACAACGAGCAAAACCGAGATTTGGAAGCAGAATTACAATTTCCACTCGCCGACGGACAAACGATTTCCTATTTCGCGATGGACGTCAATGGTGAAATGAGGTCTGGCGTTGCCGTTGAAAAAGTAAAAGCACGTATGGCATACGAGGCAACGGTTCGACAAGGAATTGATCCTGGATTAATCGAAAAAACACAGGGGAATAATTTTAAATTACGTGTCTTCCCTGTTCCATCGAAAGGGACAAAGCACATCATCATCGAGTACATGCATGAACTTGCGATGGATGTCAAACACGCCTATTACTACCTCCCCCTTTTCTTTAAAGAAAAAATTCCTGCTTTCTCTTATCAACTTTCGATCGTTGGAGAGGCTGAAAATCCAAACATCCTTCGTTCTTGTTCCGATGATTTCAAGCTATCGGAAGTTTCTAAAATTTATAAAGCATCCGTGCGTAAAACAAAATTTCTCGCGAACAAACCGATTGTGATTCGCCTACCGAATCGTCAATCTGAAGCAGTCGCTGCTTGCGAACAAAAATCAAATGGAATCTTCTTCCATACAAATCTGAAACTTCCGCAAAAGTATGCGCGCAAAAAGCAGCCTAAAAAAATCACCATCATGTGGGATGTTTCTAGTTCTAGATTTCTATCCCAAATTCCCAAAGAGATCAGCTTGCTGAAGAAGTATCTGAGCACCATGAAAAAAGGTGAAGTGGAATTCATTCCTTTTGGATTCAAAGCACTTCCTAGTCAAACCTTTCACATCAAAAATGGACAAAGCACAGAATTGCTTCAAACCATTCAGAAACTTGAGTACGATGGCGGAACAACCCTAAATCAATTGCCATGGAATTCCTGTAAAGGCGAAGAAATCTTGTTGTTTACCGATGGACTTCAAAATTTAGGGGGTGCAAAGAGTCCCTTAACTACAAAAGAAATCTACTGCATTCAAAGCGCCATTAAATCAGATAATGGATTCCTGAAAAATCTCTCACGGACTTCTCACGGTGAATTCATCGACCTTTGTTCCTTGAGTGAGAAAGAAGCCTTGGAACGCTTGAATTCCAAATCACTGCACTTTATGGGATTTGAACCGGATTCCGCATTGGAAAATTATTATCCAAGTACGGGATTGGGGAACAACGGCATTCTTTCCGTTTCTGGAAGGTTAACGGAAGTGCGACCTTTCGTCACAGCAAAATTCGGAATCGGAACGAAAGTCCTTTTAAAAACACGTATCACACTAGAGCTTAACAAGCAAAAAGCGCATGCCAACCTAGAAAAAATGTGGGCAATTCACCAGCTCAATGAGCTTCAAGAAAATTCCAAACAATATGAAGAACAAATCCTGAAGACCGGCTTAACATACCGTTTGGTTTCTGATTTCTCTTCCTTGTTGATTCTCGACCGAGTGGAGGACTATGTTCAACAACGTATTCTTCCTCCAAAAAGTTTACAAAAAGAATACTTCAAACAATTGAGAGCTGCGGATAAAGAGGAGAAAAAGAACAGTTATGACCATATGAAGAACATCAAAAAGGAATGGAAAGCACAACAAGCATGGTGGAAATCACATCGAAAAGAACCGAAGAAAAAAAGAAATCGACACATCACACAACGTGCTCCCATGCCAAGTGATGGTGTGGAAATACGAAGTGAGATTGTCCAAGGTTCAAGTGATGAACTTTCCGCCCCTCCACCTCCACCCAATGTTTCAGCCAATTCAAGCGTACAAAGGGTACAAAACACTGCTTTCCTTCCTCCAGTAGTACAAAATGAGGAAGTGGCGAATTTATCATTAGACACCTTAAGACAAGGCGCCGATATCCAGTTATCATCAGGATACAGCTTAGGGAATTCCTTTGGCGCAGTAAGTTATTCATGGGCCAGTGGTATTAATTCCAATTTTATGGCCAGTTCTTTGACTACTGCAGGAACCTATAGTTTAACCGTTCCGAATGTCAACGGGAGCACAAGTTCAACCGTAGCTGCTCGCGGTTCCTTGCGCGTGAAAGCGTGGGATCCCAATTCGCCGTATATGAAACGGATTAAAAACGTTCCGCTTTCTCAAGCCTACAGCGTTTATTTGGAGGAACGTAAAAAGTACGCGAGTCAACCTTCGTTTTACTTAGACGTGAGTGATTACTTGATTTTCAAGAAGCATTATTCAGAGGGAATTCGTGTCCTTTCGAACATTGCAGAATTGGACATGGAAAATCACAGTTTACTGCGCATTGTCGCA
>JBILRU010000029.1:0-20550 GCA_044372485.1 Crocinitomicaceae bacterium | reverse complement strand
GCATTTCAAACACTTGATCGAACTTCGTCCAGAAGAACCACAGTCCTACCGTGACCTTGGACTCGCCTTGGAACAAACTGGTAATTACAACGAAGCCATTCGCTATTTATACAAAGTGGTCAAAGAACCATACGATGGTCGCTTTGCTGGAATTCACTGCATTGCCTTGAATGAAATCAATAACATCATTGCCAGTCATCCAAGAAACCTGAAGTACGACTACATAGAAAAAGCATTTATCCGCAAAATGCCAGTGGACATTCGCATCGTCCTGAATTGGGACACCGATGATACCGATGTCGATCTATGGATCACGGAACCTGATGGCGAAAAATGCATGTATTCGTATCCCCTGACCGCAAATGGCGGGCGCATTTCGAATGACTTTACGCAAGGATATGGGCCAGAAGAATACATGATTCACGCAGCAAAGCATGGAACGTACCACATTCAAGCGCATTATTATGGTGATCATCGTCCGACAGTCAATGGCAAAGCGACCTTAAGTATTCAATTATTTAAGCAGTACGGAACTAGTTTGCAGTACAAACGTGAAATCACGCGCAGATTAAACGTAACAGATGACGTGGTTGACCTTGGTGAATTTGAGTTTTAAGAAAGGAATTCTTGTATTACCCCGCTCCGCTGCAGTTGCACTGCTGCGGAACATTTGCAGTTGCAGTGCTGCGAAACATTTGCAGCTGCACTGCTGCGGAACATTTGCAGATGCATTATTGCGGAACAATTTCAGTTACATTATTGCGGAACAATTTTCAAAACAAAATCAATTTAAGACAAGATTTTTTCTTATCTTAAATCAATGCAACAAGGTGTCAAACACAACATTAAGAAAAATACCAGCTATTACTTAACACTAACTGTCGTTGGTTGGGTAGATGTATTTACGCGACATAGTCATAAAGATGCGCTTATCGAATCCCTAAGGTATTGTATAAAAAATAAAGGACTGAATGTTTACGCATATTGTCTGATGACTAACCACTTACACATGGTGGTAAACTGTAATGAGCCTTTTCAACTCAAAGATGTGATTAGGGATTTTAAAAGACATACGGTAAAGACAATCATCGATCAGATAATCAATAAGCCCGAAAGTCGAAGAGAATGGATGCTTAGAGAATTTGAAGCAGCAGCAGATAAAACTGACCGAAATAAAACATACAAATTTTGGAAAAGTGGCAATCATGCAATTGAACTATTCACTGAAAAATTTGTATGGGAAAAGATAAATTATATCCACAATAACCCGGTTAAAGAAAAATATGTGAAAAATCCACAGGAGTGGTTATACTCGTCGGCTTCAAATTATTGGTACGGTGAAGGTTTGTTGGAAGAGGTGCAATGTTTGACTCCACGATTAAAAACTGTAAGATAATTTTTTTTACTTTAAAAAAAGATGGTTTCGCAGCAGTACAACTGAAGCGGAGTACGCAGCAGTGCAACTGAAGCGAAGCAAAGTGTTTTAAGGAAAGGAATTCTTGTGTTTTTCAATTAAATGTGCATTTAGAAAAATAATTATTGTACTTTTAACCAAAACATACATCATGCGTAAACTACTATTTTTCTGCTTTTTATTGAATTCAATATTCTCCATCGCTCAAAATGTTCCCATCAGTTTTGAATCAGGAGAATTTGGTTCAACATGGTCTTGGACCGTTTTTGAAAACGTTGGTAATCCACCATTGGAAATTGTGGTTAATCCAGATATCACTGGACTCAACACATCTTCAACCGTAGCAAAGTTCACTGCACTTCAAGCAGGAATGCCTTATGCCGGAGTGGAATGTGCACATGGCGAAGTGGGAACGTTCACCCTTACTCCTACAAATTGCATCGTAAAAATTATGGTTTATAAACCGGTTATTAGTAACGTTGGAATTAAATTTTCTACTGGATCTAGCGGATCAACTGGTCAATTATTAGTCCCAAACACACAAATCAATAAGTGGGAAGAAATAACCTTCGATTTTACACCCATACTTGGTTTACCTACTTCCAGCGGAATTGATCAATTGATTATTTTTCCAGACTTCCAGAACCGTACTTCAACTAATATTTGCTATTTCGACAATATCACTTTTGGAACACCGGGCCCTCCATTGGCAACTCCAATGACACCAGCACCAGATCCAAATTTCGCTGCAGTCGATGTGATTTCGATGTTTAGTAACGTGTATTCAGATGTTCCCGTGAACACATGGCAAACAGGATGGTCCCAAGGAACTTTGAACGATATCCAAATTCAAGGAAATGATACAAAAAAATACAGTTCGCTGAATTTTGTTGGAGTGGAAACAACGGGGAGCAATCTTTTGGATGTGACCAATATGACGCATTTGTACCTGAACATTTGGACAGCCAACATGACTCAATTCCGTGTCAAACTTGTAGACTTTGGTAGTGATTTATCCTATGCAGGTGGAGATGATACAGAACATGAATTATCCTTTACGCCAACGCTGGAAAGTTGGATGACCTTAGATATTCCATTAACAGACTTCGTGAATCTTGCATCGAACTATCATATTGCACAGTTGATTTTTTCTGGAAATCCAACAGGAAATGGTGTCGTTTATGTGGACAATGTTTTATTTCACAATGTTGTCACAGGAATAGAAACGATTCAAGCCAACGAAATGAAGCTTTACCCGAATCCAGTTCAAAACGAATTGACGATAGCACATTCAGCGGATTTAGCATCTATTCACATTTATTCCTTGACAGGTGAACACATTCTTGTTCAAACAGATTTGACAGCAGCAAAAATGAACGTTTCACAATTAGAAAGTGGCATGTACGTTTGTGTTATGGAAACTGTATCAGGAGAAATTCTTCAAGAGAAATTCATTAAGGATTAATTCAGTTAACCAACGATTTTTACAAGCGAAAATGAACCGCTGACACTACCGTTGGTAAACAATAATTCGAAATAGCAAATTATTCTGCTGTCTTTTTGACAACTGATGTAATTTTAGCTTGATTCACGTGTCAAATCTTAGGGAATCAATGTTTTTCATTTTGGTTGTTTGATCCAGCTATTTTTTTGGTTAACGGTTGATTATGATTTGTAAAATTAGAAGTTGTCTACAATTGGTAAATAAACCCATTTTTTTCAATATTTAATTAGCCATTCGGATTCAAACAATCATCTGTAGCAATGTGCGCCAATTGAAAAATCATCATCACAAAGAATCCACCATGGATTGAATTTTAAAACCAGCATCAAATTCCTAAAAAGTTTAAATGAAAGGCTGTTTTATCTAAAAGAAATAAAACAAACAAATAAAAACCTTCTTTGTCCGGGAGAATCAGGTTTCGTTTACGGTTTTTAATCACCTTAACGAATTCCTTCACAGTTATCTGTTCCGAAAGCAATATCCCATAGAGGAACGACGCGTACAGATGTTGAAAACGGTGAAACCATTGTTTAGGTTGATTCTCTGAATAACCAAAGAAATTGGTGATCAATTTCGTATTCTATAATGTGACGTAAGTCATTTTTGAACATGACATTCCTCTGTTTGTAAAGTTTACATTTAAATTAACACTAAATTTAACTCAGTATTCTCATTAAAAATTTCAATGATAAATAAAACCACCTCCAAACAATGGTTGTTCATTTTAAGCCTCATTCCATTGCTCTATTCGTGTAATTCAGAAATGGAAATAACTCCCGTGAAAAAAAACATACAAGAATTGGTTTTTGCTTCAGGGTCGATTGAATGGGATGATGTTTACAACGTCACTGCTCAAACAGATGGAATTTTGAAGGACGTTCATTTTGAAATTGGAACTTCATTTAAATCCGGAGAATTCATGGCTAGAATCGAAAATGCCACGAATACCACCAATGAAGAGGCCGCGACTGAACAATTAAAAATATCCGCGGAAAATGCAAGTAACTCAGCACCACTTGTTCTGCAATTAGAACAATCCATACAATTTGCAGAAGAGAAATTAAAACAGGATCAATTACAAGTAACTCGAATGGAAAAACTGTTTGCAAACAAAGGTGTATCACAAGTTGAATTTGAGAATGCTCAGCTCTCTCAGAAAAGTTCTAATAGTAATTTGCAATCATTAAAAAAGCAATTAGAACATGTAAAAACCCAAGCCAAACAAAATCTTATTAATGCAGATGCTCAATATAAAAACGCCATCATTCAGGGTACTTATAACCAAGTTTTGGCTATTGAGAAAGGAATTGTGATAAAGAAATTAAAATCCAAAGGTGATTACGTTCGAAAGGGAGATGTGATTGCCGTGATTGCGAATCAAAAAGCGATTAATGCCGTTTTAAATGTTGATGAAAAAAGCATTTCAAAAGTAAAACTTGGACAAAAGGTATTCATTCGATTGAATACAAATTCTGAACGTGTAATTCTTGGAGAAATTTCAGAAATACTTTCTGCATTTGATGAGCAATCTCAATCCTTTGTTTGCAAGGCACAATTTAAGTCTACCTTGACATATGTATTATACGGGACACAATTGGAGGCCAACATTTTGGTCGGGCAAAAAAAGAATGCTGTCGTAATTCCAAGATCTTATCTCGGATTTGGGAATCTCATTCAATTGAAATCGGAAGACCGCCCTAGAAAAATAAAAACCGGAATTATCTCATCGGATTATGCAGAGGTGACTGGTGGCCTAAGAAGAAATGCTATTCTTATTCCACTAAAACCCTAATTTGATGAATATCAATTCCAAAATAGCAAAAACTTATATATTATCCAATCGAAAATTAACTACCGTTGGTGTACTTGGTGTATTGTTGGGGATGTCCGTTTATATTTTTATGAACAGCCTATTGGTTGGTTTTGATAAAAGTTCAAACAAGTCAATTTTTCGCGTCAATTCACACATTACTGTATTCAAGGATGATGAAATAAGCAAAGAATTGCCTAAAGACAAGGATCATTTTTATTTAATCATCAATCCAACTGTAATTCCGAATCAAAACACGATTATTAACCCAAAACTGGTCATGGAGACCATAAAACAACATTCAGATGTTGTAGAGGTTAGTCCACAGGTTATTACTAGTGTTTTTTACAAAAATGGACGAAGTCAAATTCCAGGAAATGCTTTTGGAGTTATTCCCTCCGATGCAAACCGGATGTATAATATCAATTCTTTTATGGTTGAAGGTGAATTTAATCGATTGGTTGCCAACCCAAATGGCATAATTATCGGAAGTGGCATTGCTGAAAAAATGAACGTCTTTATAAACGATAATGTAAATATCACTTCATCAAAAGGCATCAATCGAACATTTAAAATTATAGGTATATTCAAAACGAATAATTCTAGCGTGGACAAATCAAAATCTTATATCAATTTAGCAGCTGCTCAACAATTATTAAAAGAAGGCAATTCCTATATAACAGAGATACATGTTAACGTAAAAGACCAAGAAAAAGCAGAGAATATTTCCGCTGAACTTTCTCAAATTACCGGATATAAAGCGGAGGGCTGGAAAAGCGCAAATGAAACATTTATGGCTGCAAACAAAATGAGAGAAATCATCATCACCTTTGTTTCCCTGACGATTTTACTCATTGCAGGATTCGGTATTTACAACATCCTCAACATGACCGTATCTCAGAAAATTAATGACATCGCCATATTAAAAGCTATGGGATTCAAAGGAAAAGATGTCATTCGAATATTTGTAACCCAAGCAGTGAGCATAGGAGCTATTGGCGTGGTTGGCGGTGTGATCATCGCAACAGTAATGATTGCGTTGTTAAAGAAAGTCTATCTTGGTGGTGATATTGGTTATTTCCCGATTGATTATGAACCTTGGAAATATGCGCAAGGAGTATTTATTGGGCTAATCATCACCTTTTTCGCCGGTTTTTTGCCAGCAAAAAAAGCTGCCAATGTTGATCCAGTTGAAATCTTTAGAAAATGAGTATTGTCCTTAAAACAGAGAACGTTGGTAAAATCTTTTATGACCCAACTGAATTCCAGGTACTGAAGAACATTTCCTTTGAGGTACAAAAAGGCGAATTTCTATCGATGATTGGGAAATCAGGTAGTGGAAAGTCTACATTACTCTATATTTTATCCACTATGGATACAAATTATTCAGGCGAACTATGGATTGACCAGCAAAAAATGACGGGAATGAGCATCGATGCACTTGCAGAAATTCGCAATGAGAAAATCGGGTTTGTCTTTCAGTTCCATTATTTACTGAACGAATTTTCCTGTTTAAAAAACGTAATGATTCCAGCCTTGAAGCTGAATAAACTCAACGAAAAGGAAATAGAGGAACGTGCGTATCAAAAATTAAAAATATTAGGTTTGGAGGATCAAGCGTTGAAACCAGCGAACAAACTTTCCGGGGGACAGCAGCAACGTGTGGCAATTGCTCGAGCTCTTATTAATGAACCGCTCATAATCATGGGAGATGAACCAACTGGAAATTTAGATAGTAAAAACACCAATTTAGTTTTTGACATATTGCAAGATCTAACTCGATCTTATGGTCAAACGATCATTGCGGTTACACACGATAACGATTTTGCTCGGAAGAGTGATCGAATTATCGAAATGATGGATGGAGAAATCATTTCTTAAAATCGAACAAGAATCACACATGTTCTTCCAACTCAACGTATCTTTGTCGAATGAACGCGCATCAATCAAAAATCAATTCTGTACTTTCCGCCATCGGATTTAATTCTTTAAATACCTTACAAGAAGAAACCCTAGAAAAAAGTGTCACGTCAAAAAATGTGCTCATCCTTTCACAAACGGGTTCGGGTAAAACATTTGCCTTTCTTTTGCCTTTGTTTTTGAATTTAGATCCAGAAGCGAAGCACATTCAAGCTTTGGTATTGGCTCCTTCACGAGAGTTAGCCTTACAGATTGAGGATGTTTGGCGTTCCATGAAAACAAATTTCAAAGTGTTGAGTTGTTACGGTGGACATTCCATTTCGACAGAAAAGAAGAGTTTAACAGAAGCACCAGCCCTATTAATTGGTACACCCGGAAGAATTTGTGATCATATTTCAAGAGGAACCATTGACTTATCTATGGTGGAACAATTTGTTGTGGATGAATACGACAAATGCTTGGAATTCGGATTTGATGACCAAATGAGTTACATCAACGAAGAATTTCGTTGCTTAGAGAAATTGACCTTGGTTTCCGCGACGGAGCACAAAGAATTCCCAAATTACCTATCCTTTGAACATCCCTCGGTGATTAATCAGCTGCATTTATCCGAGGATCCCGACATCAGCTTTTGGAAGTTTCCAGTTCGAAATCAAACTAAGTTTGAGCGCTTGTTTGATTTACTCTGTTCCTTTCGAGGAGAGTTAAGCATCGTTTTCTGTAATTTCCGTGAAGCCACAGAAAGCGTATGTACCTACTTAGAAGAAAACGGTTACAATTCCATTGTTTACCACGGTGGAATGGAGCAGGACGAGCGTGAACGCGCATTAATTAAATTCAGAAACGGAAGTTTTCATACCTTAATTTGCACGGACTTAGGTTCTCGCGGACTAGATATTCCGGAGATTCAACACGTCGTTCATTTTCAATTTCCACAAAGCGAAGAAGCTTTTATTCATCGAAATGGAAGAACTGCACGCATGAAAGCGAATGGTTCCTCCTATTTGTTTATGAATCCAGATGAACGCACTCCAGACTATGTAAACACTCCACGTGAGGAATTCAAACTTCCAAAGGAAATGAAAGCACCGGTAGAGAGTCCGTGGATCACTTTGTACTTTAGCGGTGGAAAAAAAGACAAAATCAACAAAATCGACATCGTTGGATTCTTAGGTCAAAAAGGCGGTGTAGCAAAAGAAGAAATCGGACTTATCACCGTTCAGGATTTCATTTCTTATGCGGCGGTAAAACGTCACAATGTACGCGATTTATTAGCGAAGATTCGTCCCGAAAAAATCAAAGGGAAGAAATTGAAAATTGACGTTTCGAAATAAACGTCTTTACAGTTTCAACGCTTTTTTCCTTGAATAATGGACAGAGATCTTTCGCTGTAAATAGTTTGACAATACTGCCGAACCTGCTCCAACGATCGCACCTGCAAGCACATCACTTGGATAATGAACACCCAAATGCATGCGTGAATATCCAGCTGCACAAGCGTACACATACGATGGGACAACCACGTACCATTTTGGATAAGCCATACTCAAAGAAGTCGCTAACGTAAACGCAGTGGAAGTATGTCCGGATGGAAAAGAATAAGATCCGGCTTCTGCCTGTTTATCCAAAAACGGATAGGTCACAAACGGACGATCACGATTAAATGCTAATTTCAAAGCTGTCGTCGTGAAGGCATTCACGCAAAAGGCTTCCACCATGAAGATCCCTTTGCTTTTCAAACTACTGTCCTTTTGAATGATTCCAATACCCAAGACAGCAATGGGCGCTCCAATACTCATTGGACTCACACTATTCGTAATGAACTTGAAACTTGGATCCAAGGATTTATTTCGTTCTAAATTGATTTCCTTCAATAGATCGATGTCCCAGTTTTGGGCTGAAACAAGAGTGGGGAAAAGAATAAAGAAACTGAAAAGTATCTTGAGGCAATTGTTAAACATCATCAGTATTTGATCAAATATAATATTCAAAGATAAAAAAAGCGTCAATGGAATTCCATTGACGCCTTTTTTCAATGTTTAACTATTGAGGCAAGCAAAGTACCTGTAAGTACTTCTCTGTTTTCATTCCATCATGGTTTAAGGTCGCCTCTACTTTTACCGTCACCATCGTCGTATCAGTCACTTGGTTAATCCAATGTTCATGAAACGAATATGATTTTGATTTTTCTTCTGATGTCATGCTTTCAAATTCATTTCCTGAAAATGCATCCGCAAATATTAACTTATAACCGTACATCTTCCCGTTTCCAGTGATGCTACCTTCTAAATGTAATTCCTCATTAAATGCGATGGTATCACCCAATATTGGCTCCATAATGTCAATTGTGGCCATTGTTGCATCGCCTTTATGGCAAGAAGAAATAGAGAATAAAATGGCAAATGCAGCCATACTAAGCATTGTTTTTTTCATGTTGTTTTTTTTTGAATTAAATAATTTAAACTGAGTCCGAAGACGATTTTTTGTTGAATAGAACCTTGATTCAATTCTTGTTTGATTGGAGCTTGCACCTGAGCTGAAAAGAGGAATCGATTCGTCAGGAGATTGACACTTGCTTTCATTGCTAGAATGTATCCACGATTCGTCTGACCGACAATTTGGACACCTTTTAATCGACTAGCTTGATACTCATCAAATTGCAATCCAAGGGAAGAAATCAATCGATAACCTTGAATTTTTCGGTTGTAAATCATCGAACTAGAAAGTTGTGATGAATTTCCAAATTGATATCCTTCGCGATCTTTTCCTTTGAGCGCATGACTTGCTTCCCCTTGAAACGACCATCCTTTTTGGAAACGATGGGTATAATTTGCAAGAATCAATCCATCAAATGATCCCGTACCAGGAGCAAGGTTTTTCAAATCATTTTGATAGGATAGAAATTTACCAAATGGGAATTTCGCACCTAAGCCAATGTTTAGAAAGTCATGCGTCACCATCAACGAATCCTTTTTATCGATCAAGGAATAGGTGAACAGTACATTTGGATCCGAAAAACCGGACACGAAACTTGTGGTAAAATCCGTTTTTTGTCGAGCCACTTGAATCGGAATTGCTCCATAAACTTGCATCCTTTTTCCAAGCTGTGTGCGAAAATTAAGGTCAGACTGCCAAATTGCTTCAGACGAATGTTTGATGCCATACAGGTAGGAATCAAACATTCGATACGTTTGACGCAATCCAAGTAAATGAAAGCGATTGGATGCAAATATTCCAATAGAAGCGTTACTTCCGACACCACCACAAAGGTCACATGCCGACAATTGAACATAGCTCATTAGCATGCCCAATAAAAATATGTATTTCATTGATTTATTGTTAATTAAACGCTACTAATAAAGTATTCGTTTAACTACAGGGAGGATGAAAACAGCCTAAGTCATTTTCAAAATGATAGAAATTAACCTTTTGGAAATGATGTTTTTCTTTTTGAGAAAGAAAAGCTAATTCCATGTTGATAAGTATTTTTTCCGGACAAGCAAACAAACATGTTTCCATCCATTTCAAGTTTTCCAAGGAACGAGAAGATGTTTGTTTTTTATCATCCAATTGCTCTTCTGCCTTTTGCAATTGTTTGGCTAAATAACATTTTCCATTACAGTGCATTTCTGGACGATTCTTGTTTTCACATTCCATCCGGATAATTTCGCGCTGGTTTAAACGGAAATTCACTTGCCAGAAAATCCCGTAAGCCGTTTTACTCAGCAAAATAAGTAGGAGAAGTATAGAACTAAGAATGCGCATTTGTAGTGCAAAATTAATAATTAATTCTACTCCAAACACCTAAAAAGAAAAGAAGGCACTACGTCCTAAACACCGAAGCTGGCTCCAATTTCGTAATGCGACGAATCGCGAACAAGGTTCCTGAAATAGAGATGACAGCTGTGATCACGAAGAATCCAACCTTGATCATTGGAGAGAAGGTAAATAAAGTTCCTGCGTTCGCAATTCCATTTCTAAATCCTTCAATCAACGCGTAGCCGATGATAAATCCGATGATGGAATAGATAATCGCTTGCATGAGAATGAGCTTGCGAATGTATCCGTTCGTTGCTCCAATCGCTTTTAAAGTCCCATAATCTTTGATTCGATCAATGGCTGCTGAATAAAGTGTCAAACCGATGATCACGAAGCCCGACAACAAGGCGAAAATGATCAATGTTCCAAAGGAAAAGGCAATTCCACTGGACTTCAATACTGTTAAAATGGTTTGATTTTTAAATTCTGTCGGCATCCATGCTTTGACACCAGGAATGTTGGTGTTAATGTAGTTCACCACTTCCTCCATGTGTTTGTCGTCGTCCACTTTCACCAGAAATGCGGACGTTCTACTTACCGGAACATTTCCTAGAAATCTCGCTCGTGCAATCGTTGTATACGAAATGAGTCCACCACCGAATGAGCGCGCTCCTTTCGTTACCGCAGCAATGTACACTTGCTTTCCGTTGATTTCAAAGTAATTTCCTTTCTCTGGATTCCCAAGTGCCTTCGCATCAAAAAAGTCCACGGAAACCGCTCCATCTGGAATAAGGTCTGCATGTTTACCGTCAAAAATGATTCCATCTTGAATCCCGTTAAACTCTGGCAACTCCACTCCTACAACACTCATTCCCGCTGATGTACCATCCGTGAAACGAGCGGCACCATTAGAAATAACCAATTGATGCGCTTTTTCCACATAGGGCAAACTTTCAATTTCAAATCCAAGACGCACATCAATCGGTGCTAATGCATTTACATTTTCCGTTTTATTATCTATCACCCAAACATAGCCATCGTTTACTCGAACGTAATAACACATGGCATTCGTTAAGAAAGTAAAGATTCCGGTTTGTTGTCCCACTAAAAAGATGGAAATAATGACACCAAAAAGCGCTCCCACACTTTTAGGTTTATCAAACTTCATAAATTTTAGGGCGGTGTAAAACAATTGCATCCTACAAAGAAATAATGCATTCAACACGACTTCCAATCAACACAGCGTTTGGATTGTCCACACGCACATGAACTTCTCTTACACGTCGATCCTCTAGATTGTCTGCTCTGTCGCTAAAAATAGATTTTTTCGATAAGTATGGTGCACAGTAAATCACAGTTCCACTCGACAATTTATCGTTCGTTCCCTGCAAATTGATTGATACTTTTTGTCCGGTTTTCACTTTCAGAGCGTACAACTCATCGATTTCCGTAATGGCCATTAAATTTCCCGCAGGAGCGAAGTCACCCAACTTTGTTCCAGCAGCAATTGCTTGTCCTAGTTTCACATCCCAGTTTAGCATCATACCATCTTCTGGCGCATAGACACGTTTTTTATCTTTCAGTTGAGTCAAGTAATTTGACTCTGCATTCACTTCCTTCACGCTAGCAATGGCTTCGTCCAAGTCAGCTTTGGCAATCATCAAATCAGCTTCCAAGTTTTTAAAGATTGTTTCTGAATCCGTTGCCGCTTTTTCTGTTCCAGCTTTGGCATCCGCTAGTGAACGATCGCGCTTGCGATCGGCATCTGCAGCTTTCAATTTAATTCCCAACGCAGTTATTTTAGCTTCCAAACTTTTCACGCGTTGTTGACGCGTGTTTATTTTCGTTGAGCTTTGTTGCACTTGAGCAGCTTCCGAACTTTCATCCAACAACATGATAAGTTGACCTTTCTTCACCGCTTGTCCTTCGGTAACCAAAATCGATACGACACGACCAGGAATTTCAGAACCAATTGGACAAATTTTACTTTCCGGTTCGATGCGTGCAATTCCAACCAATTGATCAATCTTACTCAATTTATAATCTGTTTTCTTCTTTTTTGTCTCTTCTGTTTTTCCACCACAAGCAGAAAGAACCATAATGAGCAATAAAAATAATGCTGTATTTTTCATAATTAATGTACTGAAAACGTATTCGTTAAACCTTCTTTTGAAATTTCTGTGGCTTCACCACCATCGACCTTGATGACACGGTCAGCATAGGCAATTAACCTCGGGTCATGTGTTACCACACATACCCCTTTTCCACTTCTCGCCAATGACACAAGTTCGTTCATGACTGTTGAAATGGAAGATGCGTCCAATGATGCGGTTGGTTCATCACACAAAACTAATTTTGGATCAGTGACCAATGCACGTGCAATGGCAACACGCTGTTGTTGTCCACCAGACAATTGTTTCGGTAAACTTTTCTTTCGATCGAGCATTCCTACTAAATTCAATGCTGCTTCTGCTTTTTTCTTCGCAATTACACTTGAAATCCCTTTCAACTGCAAAGGCATGAGCACATTGTCAAATGCGTTCAATGGTGCAATTAAATTGAAACTTTGAAAGACAAATCCAATGGAATTCAAGCGAAGTGCTGCTAATTGTTTTTGCGACATGTCGTTGACCAAAAGATCATTCACGAACAATTCGCCATAACTTGGATATATGACACAACCTAATAACGAAAGTAGGGTTGTCTTTCCAGACCCTGAGGGACCAATGATGAGAACTAATTCACCTTCGTTGATTTCTAAATTCACAGGTTTCAATGCAACGATGGTTTGATCACCCACTTGGTATTCTTTACCAACTCCTGTTAATCTTGCTATCATTGTCATGGGAACAAAGGTAAGTAGAATTTAATTGTCTCTTGGACTTGAATTTTGTAAAATTAGCTTGTGTTCAAAAGGATCGTATGTCCTTTTTTGAAACTTATTTAAAAAAGAAATCAGGAAACGACAAAAAATATTTGAAGGGATTAGAGGCTGCAAAAAACATATTGCCCATAAAAAACAAAACCCTGAAGTTTGCTTTCGCAGGGACGACAGGGTATTATACTACAAAAATACATAATTTATCTTTATCAAAACACAAACTCAAAAAAAAAAAAGTCAAAACAATATTGTGCGAAAAGTTTGGTTATGGTACTATGAAGTATCAAGAGTTTGAACAACTATTGTCCCCTGCTAGAATTGGTCGCTTTGCTCGAGCAATGCATCATGATCGACAAAAAACGATTTTACTTTATCGATATAACATCTATTTATCGCAACGCATGTTTGGAGTCATGCACATCTTTGAAATTGCTTTGCGAAATAAAATAGATGCGCATTACAGAGCGCACTTCCAACAAAATGATTGGCTTTTAAAACAAAGTCGAGATGGTGGTGCTTTCCATGGACTACGAAGCGCTTCCATTATAGAAGCACATTATCAAAAACTTCTTGCTAGAAATCAATATACACATGATCGACTCATCTCTGAATTATCCTTTGGTTTTTGGACAACCTTATTCGACCGATCGCCATTTCGTGCTGGAGGACAAAAGATTCACACGATTTTTATTGACCGTCCAAGTGGAACCAATCAGAAAAGAATCAACCAAGAACTAGATAAAATTCGACAATTTCGAAACCGTATTGCCCACCATCAACCTTTGTGTTTTAATGCGAATGATGAAGTGGATTTAAGCTATCCTGAAGAAAGGTATCGATTGATCCTTCAGTACACGCAATGGCTCGGTTATGGGAAATCCACGATTTATCATGGATTGGATCAAATGCAAGCAATTTTAACTAAAATAGAAAAATTAACACATCGATTTTAGGACATATATCTCTCGAACAATCTTTAAGATTCGTACCTTTATCCTATCAAAAAATAAGAATGACCGACCACAATCCTATTCCACAAGCCAACAATCCCTTGCATGGAATTAAACTAGCAAGCATTGTTGAAGAATTAGTGGAGAATTATGGATGGGAACATTTAGCGTTCAAAGTGAACATCAACTGCTTCAAAAACGATCCATCCGTTAAATCTAGTTTGGTTTTTCTTCGCAGAACTCCTTGGGCACGGGAAAAAGTGGAGCAACTCTATTTGCACCATTTGAAAAAAAGAAAGTGAAAATCACACTCGCTCTTCTTCTGCATTGGCGGATTGAATTTCGAACTTTTTTGGTTCCCTAGTGTTACTAAACAAACATCCGAGACATGCGCAAATCAGGTTATGTATTTACCCCATTCGAAGCACCAAATCAAACTCCGTTTGAGAAATTGTTTGATGTTTTTAGTGAATTAATTACGCATACGTCAGGTGATGTGGATGAAGCTTTGGAATGGTTAGATGTACTGGATAAAGAATACAAACTGACAACGGAAGATTACACGATGGAGGATTTCATCGAGGACCTGAAGAAAAAAGGATATCTGCGAGAGGAAATTCAGCCTGATGGTCAAGGTCAGTTGTCCATCACAGCAAAAACAGAACGGGTTCTTCGCAAAAATGCCATGGACCAAATTTTTGGGAAGATTCGAAAAAATGGTGCTGGGAATCACAAATCGAAAAAAAGTGGACAAGGAGACGAGTCCACAGGAGAATTTCGCGATTTTCAATTCGGTGATTCCTTTGAAAACATTTCCATTACCGAAAGTTTAAAAAATGCCCAAATAAATAACGGAGTTGGGGAATTTAGACTCACAGAACAAGACCTTGTCGTTGAGGACACGCATCATAAATCCCAAATGAGTACGGTGTTGATGATTGACATCAGTCACAGCATGATTTTATATGGTGAGGATCGCATTACTCCGGCGAAAAAAGTTGCGATGGCCTTGGCTGAACTGATTACCACTTCCTATCCAAAAGACACCTTGGACGTGATTGTTTTCGGAAACGACGCTTGGCCGATCAAAATCAAGGACCTCCCCTATTTAAATGTGGGTCCGTACCATACTAATACTGTTGCAGGACTCGAATTAGCGATGGACATCCTTCGCCGGAAACGAAATACGAACAAGCAAATTTTCATGATCACCGATGGAAAACCGAGTTGTTTGCGTATGCCCGACGGACAATACTACAAAAACAGTAATGGATTAGATCAAATGATCGTCGAGAAATGCTATACGATGGCCGCTCAAGCCAGAAAGATGCACATTCCCATTACGACTTTCATGATTGCTCAGGATCCTTACTTACAGTCTTTTGTCGAACAATTTACCGCATCCAATAAAGGAAAAGCGTTTTTTACAGGTTTGAAAGGACTTGGTGAAATGATTTTCCACGATTACGAGACCAATAGAAAAAAACGAATTAACTAAGAAAAAATGAACACTTCCATCTCCACATTTGGCGCCTTGAAAGCGGCTGGTTACCAATCAAAAAGCATTAAAACCGAATTAAGAGACAACTTAATTGCTGCGCTACAAGAAGGAAAAGAAACCTTCCCAGGTATGCATGGTTACGAAAACACCGTGATTCCTCAGTTGGAAAGAGCAATTTTATCCAAGCACAACATCAATTTATTGGGACTGCGTGGACAAGGAAAAACACGGATTGCTCGATTGATGGTAAATTTATTAGATGAATACATCCCATATGTGACGGGAAGTGAAATGAACGATGATCCATTTCAACCGATCAGTCGCTTTGCAAGAGACTTGGTTGCTGAACACGGAGATAACACACCAATTTCTTGGTTGCATCGGTCGGAACGATTTTTCGAGAAACTTGCTACTCCAGATGTAACGATTGCCGATTTAATTGGGGACATCGATCCAATCAAAGCCGCGAACCTGAAGTTAAGTTACGCAGATGAACGAGTGATCCATTTCGGAATGATTCCAAGAGCGAATCGCTGTTTATTTGTCATCAATGAGTTGCCAGATTTACAAGCGCGTATCCAAGTAGCCTTATTCAACATTCTTGAAGAAGGCGACGTTCAAATCCGTGGATTTAAATTGCGTTTACCTTTGGACTTGCAATTCGTGTTTACCGCAAATCCAGAAGATTACACCAATCGCGGAAGTATTGTCACACCGCTAAAAGACCGAATTGGATCTCAGATTCTCACGCATTATTCAGCGGATATCCAGACGGCGAAGAAAATCACTCAGCAAGAATCAGAAAAGATGGACAATCGCACATGTCAAGTACATGTACCTGAGTTGGCGAAAGACATCTTGGAACAAATTGCCTTTGAAGCGCGTGAAAGTGAGTATATCGATCACAAAAGTGGTGTGAGTGCACGTATGAGCATCACTGCTTACGAGAATTTGATCAGTACAGCAGAACGACGCGCCTTGATGAATAACGAAAAAGAAACAACGGTACGCTACAGTGACCTCATCGGAATGATTCCATCCATTACGGGAAAAATGGAACTTGTATATGAAGGAGAACAAGAAGGTACTTCCTTCGTTGCTCAACATTTAATCAGCGAAGCAACGAAAACCTTGTTTCTTCAATACTTCCCCAAAGTTGAAAAACTAAAAAAACAGGATCAAGAAACACCTTACGACGAAGTGCTGAAATGGTTCTTTGAAGCGGATGCATTTGAATTATCCGATGATGCCAATGAAGAAACGTATGAAACAGCACTTTTGTCCATTAAGCCATTAGACATGCTCTTGCATAAATACCAGCCGAAAGTCGCATCGATTGACGCACCGTTTTTGATGGAGTTTATCTTGTGGGCTTTGGTGGAATTCAAACAGCTTTCCAAGAAACGCACAACTGACGGACTCTCCTTCAATGATGCGTACGATAGTTTATTGAGTGGGTTTTAAGTAAGGTGAAAAAGATAGATTCGTAAATTTACTTTGGCGTCAAGACATTAGTCACTTTCGCTCTTTCTCTTTACAAATACAGCGTTGTTTTTATCACGTGCAACAAGCACGATGAATTTGGTTGTCCTATTATTTATAAAAATCTGGGTGTATGTCAACCAACAAAACTCCTTTGTATCGCTCAACTAGTTCAATAATAAACACATCAACGTTTTCTCTCAAAAGTATTTCCGGAGACAAAAGTCCATCAGTAGAATAAGACTTTGATGTAATTTTATGAAAGATCTTTTCTAAAGATGGCATCATTGAATGTAAAAACGAATCATGAACAATCATCAAGTGAGGAATTCTCTGAGACGGTACTTTTGTGAAAGAAAGATGAACGTCAGACCTTTGAAAATAGTCATTTAATCCAATCATATTGGCTAAATCCATTTCCCTGTAATTATTTACGTGAATCATTTTTGCTTCGAATGGCTTTATGAAGGGATATTTTTTTTGAAGCCGGTGAGTCATTTCTTTCACAGCTAAGTATGCCCCAAACTGATTCCAATGCGTATCCCATCGATAATACAATTCCATCTTTGTTTTTTTACTATTTCTTAAAGTCTTTGTTAAGTTTAAGATACTAGGATCATAAGAAACAAGCTGATTCAACTGACTTTTCTGTCGTTGATTTTGATAAGAATAAGGCAGGTTTTCAGGGTAAATACCATGTTTATTTGGACAAATCAATAATTCAAAATAAATATGATTCCTAACACACCAATTTTTAATGGTGTGAATATTTCTGATTATTTTCTTCAATTCAGGATTTGTTAACGCTTTGTAACCGAAAGCCTCATTCATCCCATTCTCATCATTTATTGTGGCATTATAAAACAACCAATCATTTTCACCCCAAAGAACTTTATTGTTCGCATTGGCTTCATGGAAAACGCCTTTAAACAACCAATTTGACTGAGCGATGAACTGGTTTTTATAAGGGAAATGATCAGAAATATAGGCATCCAAATGTTGATAGACATTTTTATTTTCATCGTGCCCCAAATTACTGAGTGTGATTTTTTCTCGTTTTAAAATGGAATCTACCTTTTCTTTTTTCAACGCAAAGAAAAAGATCAACTGCATTGATAGAAAAAATAGGAACATCCATGTGAGTATGTATTTGAACCTCATTAAAATCGATAATAAATGAACGGATTAAAATGACTCGTTATAATCTGAATAAAACTCAAGTAAAATAAAACGATGAGTAAAATTGTCTCAGCGATTCTATAGTGAGCGATTTCTAGTCTACCGGTTCTGAGTAATCGATTGATGTTTTTTGAAAAAACACCAATTGAAATGAAGAACCCTAAACACATGACAAACATAAAGTATGGGGAAGTGAAAGAGGAGAGGTCCGGAGAGACGGTATAATGCTGATTGAAGGAAAACATCGTTTGTAAGTAGTTCCATGCCAAATCAATATTTTCAGCACGAAAAAACACCCAGGACAACAAAAGAACGACCCAAACATAAATATGAGAAAGAACATTTAGAAAAACCCCCTTTGTAGATTTAAAAGATATGACTCGCTCCAGAATGATAAAAAATCCATGAAATAATCCCCAAACTAAAAAACTGAAGTTAGCCCCATGCCAAAAACCGCACAAGATAAAAATGGTCATTAAGTTGATACTTGTTTTAAGATTTCCCAAACGATTTCCTCCTAAGGGAATGTAAACATAGTCACGGAACCAAGTGGATAAAGAAATATGCCATTTTTGCCAAAATTCACGTATCGATTTAGCGTTGTAAGGCAAGTTGAAATTTTGTTTGAATTCAAAACCAAACATTCGTCCAATTCCAATCGCCATATCACTGTAACCACTGAAATCAAAGTAAATTTGAAGGGTATAAGCGATTGCACCTAACCACGCATAACTAAGAGAAATGTGTCCATAGGTTTGATTGAAACAGCTGTCTGCAAATTCTCCTACAACATTGGCTATTAACATTTTTTTCGATAAGCCATATATAAACAACTTGACACCATTATGAAAACGATGGAAACTATGAAGACGATTCGTTAATTGTTTTTCAACATCGTGATAACGAATGATGGGCCCAGCAACTAACTGTGAGAAATTGACAATATAGAGTCCCATCGTAAATGGATTTCGCTGGGGAAGCGATTTCATACGATAGATATCAACTAAGTATGAAATGGAATGAAACGTATAAAATGAAATCCCTAAAGGTAAGATCACATTTTTAAAATGATCAGACTGAATGTTTAAGGTATCAATGATAAATCCAACATATTTGAAATAGATCAATGTAGATAAATTCACTAAAATTCCTAACCATAGCAATTGTTTTGAATGTTTTCGGAAATTTGAAATCAACAGAGCTAGCAGGTAATTAAAGAGAATCGATATGAAAACAACCCAAAGAAATTTAATTTCTCCACTCGCATAAAATAAAAAACTAAAAAAAAGTAATACTGTATTTCTTAACCATTTTGGACTGATATAATAAACGACCAACGATATTGGTAGAAAGAAAAAAATAAATGATTGAGAACTAAAAACCAAAGTCAGATTTTATGTTATTCGTTATTATGCTAAAAGTATAAAAAAAATGTATTCTTTAGCAAGACTTGACAAGAAACGCACCTGAGTATAATAGTTTTGATTTCGCTAATTCAATGTTCCTATATACAACTTCATGTAAGAAGTTCGATGAACGATTAGTTTGAATTGCGAAAATCACAAATCGCCTTGTAATTATTGCAAGATTCAATTTCAAACATACTTTTTTCACACGTATTTTTGTTTCTATCAAAATCAAAACAAGTGATGAAAAAAGCAATTCTATTTAGTTTTTTAGCTTTAAACGTTGTTCTTAAGGCTCAATCCAATCCACGATCGATCTACAAGAATGGTTTTGGAATACAATTAGGTGGTCCGACCGCGGTATTATCTGTTAGTTACAATCATTTTTGGACAGCAAACATCAACGGAGAGGTTGGAGTTGGAATTCTTGGGGCCTATACTGGAGCGAAATACTATTTTGGCAAGGAAAATAAAAAACAACTGGCAGCAACGTATGTTGGTGCAACCATTGCCATCATCCCACCCTTTTTCTCAAAAGGATTTCAACGGGTTATTTACATACCCTTAGGGGTACAATTAATGTCCAGAACTGGTTTTCATTTTTCATTCGAAATTGCCCCATTATTCTTAAAGGATTACGGTGAAATGCCAGGATTGATGAACGATGTAATATTATTTGGGGGATTGAAAATCGGAAAGAATTTTAGGTGATTTTTGAACGTTGATGACGAATGACGCCAGTGC
>JBILRU010000107.1:0-7077 GCA_044372485.1 Crocinitomicaceae bacterium | reverse complement strand
TTCCTTTCGGTTGTAAAAATCACGGATGCTATCCTTGATGATAATGAAACGTTGTTCCTCTGCACTAAGAGATGTTTGACGTGTATTGGACCAATAATTTGTGTCTCGTTCGTAGGCTTCTTTTGTTGTCACCGCTAATTCGGTGTTAAAGAATTTTTTACTGAATTCTGGATCGAAATTATAATGGGTAAAGAGCGCGGTTGTTTGACAAGCGGACGTTTCGTTTTTGTATTTCACACCATAGCTTAATACTTGTTTGTCAAGCACACACATCGTATCGCCGATATTAGAAAATGTTTGATCTATTTCAAAATGGTCATAAATCAACAGGTTCCCTTTGTTCATCGTCAGTTGAAGTTTTTGGACGAGAAACAAGGAGTCAATCACGTAGATGTAACCTTCTAATGTGGTAGTAGCGGTATTTCTAGGAATGATTTTGATTTTACAAATGGTTTGACCATTCTCCACATACGTTTCTTCCAGTCGGTATTTATAGGAAAGGATCCCAGGTACGGAAATAGGTGAACTTACCGGCGTTTGATGAAGGTCATCTAAGTGTAGTAAATTCTCAAAAAAGTTAAAATTGGATTTAACGGTCGTGGTGTAGTAGAGGGATTGATCGGAACCGTGCAAGGTATAGGCATTCCGTATTTCTTTGACTTTGTTTCCTGGTGCATAATTGCGTTTCAATTGGACCTCCAATAGATTCATATTGTCCACCCAAGCTGGTGCTTTTGGCAGGCTCGCCTCAAGTGGATCAGCGTCATTTGCTGTGTTCTCTATTTCGTCTTCGTTTTCTTTTTTCTTTCTCTGCTCTTTGACTTTGATGTCCTTTTGCTCGCTCGCTTTGATATATACATCCACGGCATGCGCATAATTCCACGGATTCATTTGCTCTCTGCGCTTGACCACTTCGAGCATGATTTCTCGGCCAATATTTCCTTTTTTGGTATTTACTACGATTTCTTTGTAGTCCTGTTCTTTTTCAGGAAATAATTGAATGTCACGTTGAAGATCTATGCTGCTAATCGAGATGTAGGTTTCTCGATCTTGGTAACCCAATGCAGAAATCACAATAAAATACTCACCGGGCATGAGTGAAAGTTCATAGGATCCATCGACAGTGGCAACGGTGCGCTGATCTGCGGTGTTTTTCACGTAAATTTTAGCGAATGGAATAGGGGATTTTCGCTCATCAACTACCTTACCACGGACAAAATTCTGTGCGAAAAGTCCATTGGCAAGGATGAGAAATAAGATGAGAGAGAATGCTTTCATAAAGAGATAAGACTCGTTTTGTTGGTTTTTGTTACACAAATCGATCGTATTATGCTTCTTTTTCGTTGGTTTTGTCTTTGAGAAATTGTTGGTGATTTCCTACGCGTTTCATCATCCATCGTTTCACGAAGAACGTTGCGAGTGCGATGAAAGAGAAAACATAATTAGATGCATATTTTTCAAATCCTTCCGTAAAACAAAGGTAAGTTACCGTAACGAAAGAAACGCTTGCTACCGCTAACCAGAAGTAGCTCATGATGGTGTTGTATAGATTCATATTATTTAAATTCAAGTTCATTTTCCAATTGGAATTTCCCAACCGGTTTAATTATTTCATATTTACTAAAGTCTTGTTTGGTTCTGATGCCTTCCCCAAAAAGTGTGCCTTTCGGAGAGCGGACTTTCACTGCCGATTTCGAATAGATTGTACTATCTTTTTGATTCCAAAATAATGCTTCTGTTTCGAGTGTTTGTTTCTTCTCGTAGTTATAAAGTCTAACGGAATCTCTCACCATCAGTGTTCCTTTTGTATTGTTTATTTCCCCATAAAGGGCAGTAAGTTTTGAAACAATCTCACCTTTTTCATTGAAAAAATGAACTTTTAAACTGTCCTTTATCTTGGTAATTTCCTCTTTTCCACGAAAGGTTTCTGCCAAGGCAGCAAAGATTTCTACGCGGGCATATCCTTCGTCAGCGTAGATCATTTTGAGATTTTTGGTGGTTTCATCCGGTGAGTTCACATCAAAACTAATGCGCTCGATGGCATCTAAGTCATTTTCACAGGATGTAATTCCTACAAGAAAAAGACTGAGTAAGGTAATTAATCCAATTTTCGTTGTCGGAACCACTTGTCAAAATTGGAAGGTGCGAGGATTAAACCTAGATTTACGGAAACAAATTTTTCTTGTATCCCGAAACTTTGATTGCTTGAACGTGTACCTAAGCTCACACTGAAGTT
This sequence comes from Crocinitomicaceae bacterium, assembly GCA_044372485.1. Lineage (GTDB taxonomy): Bacteria > Bacteroidota > Bacteroidia > Flavobacteriales_D > Crocinitomicaceae > UBA952. The sequence goes on along the minus strand of JBILRU010000107.1, from coordinate 4,841 downwards.
AACAGAGGATGCGGACATTTGAGCCATGATAGGAAGTCCCAAACCAAAACTTACAGCCGATTCTTTGTATTGAATGGCATTGGTTGTGTACGGGAGTGTTTGCGTGTAATAACCAAAACGATAGGTCATCTTTTCGAGTCCTTTCAAGGTTGAAATGTTTTCCATTAGGCGGGACTCTGGATTGAATTGTGCACCGATAGAAAGTCGTTGAAATGAGGTCATTCCAAAATCTGGAATCAAATCTTGTGCGTCGTGTGAAAGTCCGCCGAACATATGTAGGGAAGTCATCAAATTAAGTTTTGGATGCAATTCCCTTGTATCTCTTTTCCATGTTGGTAGTAAAATTCCATAGTTCAGACCCAGTTGAAGGTTGGATGCGTTCAGAAGGTGAATACGACTTCTGCTAAAGGCAATCGTGTCATAAGTTGAACTCGAATTAATATTAGAAGCAGTGTAAAATTCATCTTGGTAATCTCCGGTTATGGTCTGATTTGGAAGATAGACAGCGCTCAAGCTTATTATTTGTTTCTTTCCAATTTGTTGTTGATAATAGGCTCCGAGTTCGTAGTGAAACGATCGTATAATCATGGAGTTAATGTTCAGTCCTCCTTGATTTGATCCGGATGCAATCAGTGTTGCTTGTCGTTCATTGGTTACTGTCCCGAATAAATATGAAGCATTCGCGCCAATGGAAAGTTTCGTTTTAGGACGATAGACTAATCCGTACGAATAACCTAAAAACAGGTCCTGAATGGCTCCGCTGCCTTTGTACGTATATTCCAATGAATCGAAACCAGTAAATGTTTTATCTGTGATTTGGTATCCTCTTGCTGAGAAAGGTTTTAATCCGAAAGCAAGTCCCATATTTTTTTTGATTTTTACACCGATGGCAATGTGATCGATCATCCCTGCAAATCCGATTTGTGTTTTCGTTTGCTCGGAATAATTGGAAATTCTAGTTTGAATGCCATACGAATAGAGGGTATTTCCGGTGCTCAGTGTATTGTACGTTGCTGGATTATAAAAATTTAAAATAGTGGAGTCAAAAACGTTGATGGTGTTTTTCCCTAAGGCATCGAAAACTCCATGGTTTTGAGCAGAACTTTCACCAAGTCCGTAGTAAGAAGCCGGTTGATTGGTAGATGATTGCGACCAGGTTTGGAAGAAAACAAAAAGGATAAGGAAATTAAAGAGAATCTTCATTCAGACGGTAAATTTCTAGAATTCCTTCTAGGGTTAAATGTTCGAGTACAAAGATGTTACTTTTTTGCTCGAAATCAAAATATCGCGCGTCTCCTCCGGTGAGGTAAACGTCTAAATCAGGGAAATTTGTTTGGTATAAATCAATTAATTGGGTGATTTCGGCTTTCCAACCATTGAATACGCCACTTTCAATCGATTCCTTCGTATTTTTTCCAATAAGCTTCGCTGATGAATGAACTGGAATTAGCGGAAGTTTTGCAGTAAATGTTTGTAAGGAAAGCGCTCGCATCTCCAATCCGGGTGAAATGGAACCACCTTCATACGTTTGCGTTGAATTCATGAAATCACATTTGATGCAGGTACCCATATCAACAACCAATTTTGATTTCGTTGGATTTCTGTTCGCTACGGCTGCCATATTGCACAGACGGTCGATTCCCAAGGTATCGGGTGTCAGGTAGTCCATGTGAAAAGGTAAATTCATGTGAGCATTGATGTACATCTTGTTCTGAAAAAAATCCTCTAGTGGTTTTTTCCATTCATCCGTCAGCACAGACGAAATCACGACAGGAATGTTACCATCAAGTTCTTTCCATGGAAAAGAGCTCAAATCGAAGCGTTTGACACTTGAAATCAACCCATTTTTCACGTAGCCAAGTTTCACGTGTGTATTCCCGGCATCCAATAAATAGGCAGTTGTTTCGTCGCGCATGACACAAAGTTAAGTAGCTTTCAAAGAAATTTACCCGACTTTTGAATAGAAATAAAAAAAAGTGTTAAATTTGCCCCACCAATAGCTGGTGCCTTAGCTCAGTTGGTAGAGCAAAGGACTGAAAATCCTTGTGTCCCTGGTTCGATTCCTGGAGGCACCACTAGCCAAAGTCCTGACGGAAACGTCAGGACTTTTTTTTTTGAGATGTATTTAGTTTATGTATTATATTCCGAAAAGGCAAAGTGTAAGTATACTGGATATACTGAAGATCTCATGCGTCGTTTAAGTGAACACAATCAGGGATTATTAGGTAAGTTCACAAAAGGAAAAGGACCTTGGGTTTTGATACACCAAGAAGAATTTACAACTAAGAAAGAAGCGATTATTCGAGAAAAGGAACTTAAAACGGGAAAGGGTCGAGATTTCATCAAGCAAAAGACTGGATATTAGTGTCCCTGGTCCGCCGCGGCGGAGATTCCTGGAGGCACAACTAGCCAAAGTCCTGACGGAAACGTCAGGACTTTTTTTATGTATTTGTTTTTTGGCGCAGCAGCAGAGCAACTACAGCGTAGCTGGTAATAAGAACATAAAAAAAATCGGGTGTATTTGCGGATTCAATCAAGCTAAACTTTTAGGAAGATTGATATTCCTTCTCTATTTACAAAGTCGATTAACTAGCGGATTTCAGTTCCTTTGGGAAAACCAATTCCATTCCTGGAAAGAAAACATGTCCCATGAGAAGTGGATTGAAAACAAAATATTGGCATTTAACGAATTCCCCGTTTGGCAGCTGGCACCAAAATTTATTCATGTCCATGTTTTCCATTTGACCAAATTCGTTTCGTTGTCCTTCTTTTGAGGTGATTTTAAACATGCGTAATTTAGTCGATATCCCTTGTTTTTCTTTGACAGTAAGCACGCAGAATGGAGAAGTACGTTTCAAGCTGTCGCATTGTTTTTTACTTAATTCGTAATTCGCTAATTCAAAGTGAATTTTCTTGTAACCCTGTAAATAACGGTAGATGTTTAAGGTGTCGACTCCCGGAATTTTTTTACCATTTTGAGTCAATTTGAAACGATTACCAGCAGCTGAAATATGGAAATTACGGTAACCTTCTTTTGGATATTTGACATCTATACTAGCAATTTGTTCCATTTCTAGTTTGAATACATTCGTGCAAGCCCATTTTCTGGGATCAGCAAAAAAACGAGGTTCAATTATTCCTGTCATCCCTTTAATTTGCATCATGACTGGATTCGAACTCTTGCCACCATCTGCTGTTTCTAACAACATAATTTGGCCGTTATGATCTTGTGCGGATGGTCCGATGTACCACGTTTTTGTCCATTCACCATCTTGGAAAATTTCCACTTTCGTATGACTTGCTGACATCAGTTTTACAAATTGCTTGTGACTTTTATCTGATAAATACCCTTTCAACGAAATATTACCGAGTGCTTCGAGAATGTAGTGTGCACTGGACTGCATGATACATCCGCCATTTTTGTCCGTCCATTCATCACCCTTTCTCACCAGGGTGAAGGTATTTGAAAAGGCATCAGATATGATGATTTTGGAAACTGAATTCGTGTCCTTCACGGCAAATTCAATAAACTCTGAGTCACTCACACCGTCTTTGCGTGTCAAGTCTATGGCAAACCATCCGAGAACGACTAACACTGCAACTAAAGAAAGGAGGATACTGATTTTTTTCATGGAGGATTATTATCTTGCGTAACGACGTGTTCGAATGTAGTTCATAATAACACTGAGTAGAATGATGATTCCAAGAGGTAGAAGCATGTTCACTGTTTTGTAGAATCCAGCAAACTTCGCCACCTTTTCCTTGTCAATCTCCTTGATGTCAATCTGACGACTACGAATATCAAGTACGGAGTTATCTCCCATCATGTAATCTACAATATTTTGGAAAAACTCTTGATTCCCGTAATAAAGTGAGATGCGACGCTGGTATAAGTCGAAATCCATTTTCAACTCATTGAAACCATTTGGACGGTACAAGTAATTCAATCCTTTTGGATTTGGCATGGAATCGTAGGTATTTGCGAAAAAGGTTCCATTCCCAATGAGCAATACTTTTCCTTCTTTCTGACTTTTTGCTTGAAACGCATATTTTTTCGGAAGATTCTTAACGAATTCAGGTGGTAGGCGGTTATTGTAATGTGAACTAAAATACCCTTCGACCATTCCTCCTAGACATACTTTGTTGATTTCATCTTCTGGGTTGTCGACTAATTTTGGAGATTTACCGTAATTCAATGGCAAACCAAGATTCACGAATGGTTGAAGTCCAGAAGGAATGGAGTTTGTCGAGGAGGTAAGGAGACTTGTTTGCTTGATATTCGGTAAATCCACAAAGCTGACTTCATTCGCATATTTGAGCAAAATTGGATCCACATTTCGGGTGATTGGGTGTTTGGAAGGAGTCGCCATCACATGAAAAAACCAAGGAATAAACGTCGATTCCGCAAAGGGGACAATTTTGGGTGCGCATTGAACATCCATCATGTAGTTTTCGTGAACCTTGATTCCATAATCGAATAGAAGTCGGTCCAATTTCAGGTTCTTCCTCATGGAATGAGTCATTCCGCGTGCCATCAGTGTATCTTCGTCGTGTTCCAGCGTATTCATGAACACCATTAACTTCCCACCGCGCATGACAAATTGGTCCAAAATATACATGCTGCTGTCCGAGTAGGGAATACGTGGATTTGCGATGATGACTCCATCGATGTCGTTTAATGCGGCAATGGAATCAGATAATTTTACATCGGAAAGCGTGAAATAAGGCGCTAAAAGTGCTCTTGCACGCATGGTTTGTTGGTACGTCAATTCACCGTGTCCTTGAAGGAAAGCAATTCTTGGCTTATTTACTTGTGTCAAACGACGCATACTAGCGATTAA
>JBILRU010000092.1:0-8720 GCA_044372485.1 Crocinitomicaceae bacterium | reverse complement strand
GTTCCAATCGACACGAATATCACACCCGAAGAGATTTCGGCTATTTATATCGCAACTCCACCCAATACAACTACTCGAAAATTATTAGGTGACGATGGCCGCATCATTTTTGAAGGATTGTCCAACACCTATCCCGAAGGTTTGAATTACGTGCAAATTCAGTTTAGTCCAAGTTTTTTTGCTGTCATCAAAACATATGGAGGAAATAAATACATGCACTCCAATCGTCCGAATCAATTTTTTCAAAGAGTTTGGTTTGAATAGAATGCTTATCTTCGTTTATACGCTTCCACCTATTCTCATTGAATGAAATTTATTGATAATCTAGCCCGAAAAATTCTGGATGACTATAAGCAACTAGAGCAATTGGTAGTCATTTTGCCATCGGAAAGAGCTGTAAAATACCTAGGGAATTCCTTGTTTAAATTAAATGATGGGCCCCTAATCGCGCCAGAAATGCTCACGATTGATCGCTGGGTTCGCGCGCAATTCGATCAGATAATCGATCCGACGCGTTTACTATTAGTTCTTTTTGAAGCTTATTTACAAACCGACGAAGGAAAAGGTCAAAGTTTTGAGTCTTTCCTCACTTGGGGAGCAACGCTGTTAAGCGATTTCAATGACCTAGATCGATATATGGTTGACCAAGATCAGATATTCAAAAATCTAAAATCCATCAAGGAATTAGAAAGTTGGCAAATCGACGAGGAAAATTACAGTGAATCACAACTGAAATTCATGGCTTTTTGGGAACAAATCCCAACTCTGCATTCGAAATTGATGGTACAGTTAAAAAAGAGGTCTCAACTTACGCTATCACAAGCATATCGTCAGTTAGCGGAGGAAACATTGACATTGATTCCGTCTGATAAAAAATATATTTTCGCAGGTTTCAATGCCCTTTCTAAAGCGGAACTTCAGATCATAAAAAACTTAATGAAGCGTGGTGATGCTGAATTTATCATTGATGCAGATGTCTACTACCTCGAAAATGAACAACACGAAGCAGGTTCATTTTTGCGCGATGATTTAGCCTATTTAGAACGAAAGAACGCAAATTTCATTCAAGACACACTTAAGCATTCACCGATAGATTTTACGGTAATCGAATGCTCACAACACACTGGCCAAGTTAAGGTAGCTGCCACGGAACTCGCAAAACTCAATCAAGCAGAATTAGATGAGACGCTCGTCCTACTTGCTGATGAAACACTGATACACTCGTTGGTGAAAAATATCCCTGCAAACGTTGGGAAAGCGAACATAACTCTCGGATTACCCTTGCAACAAACACCTGTGAAGTCCTGGGTTGATTTATTGTTTACCATTCAAGAAAACAAGAAACGATTCCGCACAAAAGCATTGTATTTCAAAGATTTTCAGCGCATTCTAAACCATGTGTTTTGTTTAGCTTCTCTTCCTGATGAAGAAAAAAAGCAGCTTTCAGCCATTGAACAAGATAGCATCCGTAAAAACAAAGTTTTTCAATTGGTTGACCGAATGAACTTACCTCCAAAAGCGAAAGAACTTTTTGAATTAGTCATAGAAGAATGGAAAGAAGACTGGCACGTAGCATTGGATAAAATCAGACGATTAAATGTGATATTTGTGGATTCATTTGTTTCAACACATGAATTTGAACGAACGACTATCCAAGTTTTTGACCAAGCCATGCGTGGATTTGAGTCCTTACTCAAAGAGGGTATTCCAAACATGGAAATGAGGAGTTTCAAGCTACTGCTCAATCAACACTGGTCAGGTTCAACCATCGCATTTCATGGTAATCCAACGAATGGTTTACAAATCATGGGCTTATTGGAGACACGTATGATTGATTTTAAGAACCTCATCATACTAGGCTTGAACGAAGGGAAACTACCGAATAACAATCCCATTCGCACGCTCATTCCCATGGACTTGCGCGCTGCATTTAACCTTCCGTCGACTCGTGAGAAGCAAGGATTATTCGCTCACCACTTTTATCGGCTTTTACATCAAGCAAGTACTGTTCTGGCTACTTATACGGCCGCAGCAGAACAAATAGGCAGCAATGAAGCCAGTCGCTATTTAATGCAAATAGAGATGGAATTAACTAAAGCAAATCCATCTATTCAATGGAAGAAATTGTATTACCATGTTCCATTTGCTGATGGAGCCAATTTGAATATTGCCCAGATAGAAAAAACACCTGAAGTTCTCCATCGCATTCATGAATTTTTAGAAAAGCCCTTATCTGCTTCCGCTGTAAATAAATACATGATTTGTCCATTGGACTATTACTACAGATACCTCGTTGAATTTGGGGAAGATAAAGAAGTAGAAGAGGAAATCGAGAACAATACCTTTGGTAGCATCATCCACAAAACATTGGAAGACTTGTTCAAACCTTATGCTCAAAGGGATAAGCAAGGTGTTTTTGTTCAGCCAGCACCACCTCCGGTCAGAGAAAAAGATGTAGTGAAAATGCTGGATACGTTTAAGATTAGTTTGCACAAAGGATTTTTAGATCATTTTGGTCAAGATGAATCTTTGTTTAGAACAGGTAAAAATCGATTGAGTTATGAAATGGCGATTGAAATCACCAAAAACGTATTACAAAAAGAACTTGAATTTATAAAAGGACTCGATGAACCATTGTATATCGAACAGATCGAAGCTGAAATGCATACGGAAATAATGGTGCCATTCGAGAATGGAACAAGAAAAATGCATTTTAAAGGTTACATAGATCGCATTGACCGTATCGGAAACCGTTACCGCGTCATTGACTACAAGACAGGAAAAGTGAATAAAGAACAAGTCGTATACCAAACAATAAATAAGGGATTAATACCATCATTTCTCAAATCAAAGCATGCCTTTCAATTAGCGCTTTATTGTATGTTTTTCAAAGATGCATATGGTATGATGCCCGATGAGGCAAAAATCACTTCCTTGATTAACGTAAATGAGGACTTTTTTCTCTCCGTAAAAGATGGTGACTTAACAGATATGGTTCCCGTTGTCCATGAATTGCTTAGCGAAATTCTGGTCCAAATGTTTGATAAAACCCAGCCATTCGAACATCATCCTGATTCAGATTATTGCCAATACTGTTCTTAAATAAAAAAACCTGAAAAGAAAAAAAGGGATTCATCCGCTTTAGCTCTTTTCAGGTTACTGCAAGTTAAATAAAACCAAAACCGAACAAACGTTTTTGTTCCGCTTTTCTCAAGACGATCATCCTTTGAGAAAAGTTGCCTTTAGTTATTAATATAATTCTGCTTTCAATGCCGTTCGGTAATCCTTCATTTCTTCACGATTAATTTTGTGATCCGCATTTTTCAATAAGTTCAATAGGTACAATAAATTTTCTTTTTCTTCGATTTCCATCGGATATTCATTCCCCTCTTCGTCTTCGTCATATTGTGCTTGCACGTCAAAAGATTCGTTTTCAGTTAAAAACTCATGAGTTAAACGCAATAATTTAACAACCAAAGGATCTTGCTCTAACAAAGCCATTTCGCGTAATGCTTTCAAATCCTCTACTAAATTTGAGGCAGTTACACCACTCTTTTCAACATTTGCGATGATAGCATCTAATTTTTGATTCGCTAGTCCAGTTTTCATGTAGTCAATTTTGATAGGCAAATTTAGTGGAAATCATTGAAATATTCACGCATCCATAGCGAACATTCTGTAAAAGCCGTTTTTCAAGCAAAAAGAAATCCTATTTTTGTTAAATGGATTTCTTTATTCAAGCTTTTAGTATTGGGTTCTTATTGAGTGTGATGGTTGGACCCATCTTTTTTCTTTTACTTGAAACAAGTATTACGAAAGGGTTTAGGTCAGCCATAGCACTGGACTTCGGTGTATTAATCAGTGACATTATCTATGTCCTCATTGCAGTGATGTTTGTCGAACAAATTAAAGGCCTCATCGCTGGCAACAAACTTATGTTCAGTATCATCGGAGGAGCTATTTTTGTGGTTTATGGTATTATCAGCCTGTTTAAGAAAGTTACTTTATTGGATACGCAAAAACTAGAAGGAATTGATGCGAGTCCGGATACAAGTCGCCAACAAAGCAACACTAAAGATTATGTCTTTCTTGGCCTGAAAGGATTTGTGTTGAATTTTGCCAATCCAATGGTCATCTTTTATTGGGTAAGTGTCGCGTCTGTGGCTAATAATGCCGTGCCAGATGAAAACAGCACCACTTGGGCGTTTGTTTTTCTAGGTGTTGTACTCCTTACTTTTTTTAGTGTCGACGTTTTAAAAATTATTGCAGCAAAGAAAATTCGGCCTTTGGTTAATCAAACCCTCTTGAATGGATTAAATCGACTTATAGGAATTGTTTTCACCTTATTTGGAATATTCTTAATTCTTCAATTCTTTCTAAAGAAATAAACCGCCATGAAACAACTGTTCTTTCTTCTATTACTTTTGGCTGCGACTCCCCTATTCAGTCAAAAAGTATTAAAGGAAAATCTAGGGCCCAAGGTTCGTTTATACTGGGATGTGGGTAACAAACATTTGCAGGCAACCGGTTCTTATTTTACGAGTGCTGCCACACCAAAAACAACCGAAAAACATGGGAAATGGACTTTCTACACCTACGATGGACAATTAGAAGAAGAAAGTAATTATTACCGTGACCGTTTACTTGGAAAACGTGTTTTTTATTACCCGAATAAGAAGTTGAAAGAAGAGTCTTATTTCAAGTTTAACGTACCTGACAGTTTGTTTTTTCAATGGAATGAAGCTGGAAAACTTGTCACGAAAGGACAATTTGAATTAGGAAGTCCAGTGGGCGAATGGTCCTATTATTTCGATGATGGTAGAGAAAAATCAATCGAAAAAGTCATCAATGATACGGTATACCTCATGGCAAGTTGGGAAGAAGATTCGACTCATCGTCAGACCGTTAAGAATGGAAATGGGCTCATTGAAGAGCGATATGTAAACGGTGTAATAAAAGCGTCTTACACCTTTAAAAACGGATTGAAAAATGGGATTTTTCAAGAACGAACGGCAAATGGGGTCTTATCTATTTCCGGTGCATTTAAAGAAGGTAAGAAAGAAGGAGCTTGGGAGTTTTATGAATTCCAGGGCATCCTTGAAAAAAAACTAAGCTACAAAGCGGATTCATTGGATGGCGCTTATTTAGTTCTGTCAATCAGCGGAGATACCATAACTGCCGGAAATTATCAACTTGGCAAAAAGGACGGTTTTTGGATGTGGAAAACACCCGAAAAGAACACGGAGATGTGTGGATTTTTTCACCAAGACCTACAAGATAGTATTTGGCACTATTATTTCTCATCTGGAGAAATATCATATATAGCTCATTTCAATAATGGAAAACGAACCGGTGAATGGAATTATTATTATCAAAATGGTGCTTCCTATCGGAAAGGAAATTACTTAGATGATGAACGGGAGGGAAATTGGCAGACATGGTATGAAGACGGGGTACTTCTTATGAATGGACAGTATCAGCAGGGAAAAGAAGAAGGTGTTTGGTATAACTATTGGGAAAATGGCGCACTTAAAAACAAAGCGGAATTTAAACATGGTCTTATGAACGGACAATGGGTTTCATACACGCCGGAAAGCATCTTGTCCAACGCTGGAAAGTATAAAAAAGGATACAAAGTAGGTGCTTGGTATACCTATTACAATAATGGGCGCTTGAAAGAAAAAGTAAATTACAAAGTTTTCACTAAAACAAATGTAACAAATGACATGGCAATCATGGGCTTAAAAGAGACCGTCAGTGATTATCACGGGAAATTTGAATCATACTCTCAAAAGGATTTTCAACTTAAATGCGAAGGGTCTTACCGCAAAGGGATGAAACATGGAAAATGGATTGATTACTATCCGGGGGGAGTTGTTCCAACCATCGTTTCTGAATACCGATTCGGGAAATTAGATGGTGTTTTTGAACAGCGTGATCCCAGGGGAAGGTTAGTGTATCAAATTCATTACAAAAATGGATTAAAACATGGGGCCTTTATTATTTTCGGTGAAAATGGCAACATCGAATCCCAAAAGGAATTTCGTTACGGGAAGCAACTTTCGCAGAATGGGTCGGGTGAATTATTTACTCCCTAATCCCTCAATAAAAAGCGTTAATTCAATAAAATCATCCACACTCAATCGCTCCGGTCTTTGCGTTACAAACTTATCTGGTAACTGTGCGTCTTGGGTTAGCGATTTCACCGAATTGCGAAGTGTTTTTCTTCGTTGCTGAAATGCCGTTTTAACAACGCGCATAAACAACTTTTCATCACAAGGCAAAGACTCACGCTCATTTCTCACGCAACGAATAACGCCGGATTTCACTTTTGGAGGCGGAATGAACACGTGCTCGTCAACCGTGAAACAATAGGTGATGTCATAAAACGCTTGCATGAAGACACTAAGTATCCCATATTCCTTCGTTCCCGGTTTTTCTGCGATGCGAATAGCCACTTCTTTTTGGAACATCCCCATTATTTCAGGAATTTGATTCCGATGTTCGAGGCATTTAAATAAAATTTGAGAAGAAATATTGTAGGGGAAATTACCCGCAACAATAAACGGCTCTTGACCCATTATTTCTGTCAAGTCTTGACGCAAGAAATCGGCGTAAATGATTCGATCTCCCATCAAAGGGTATTTTTTATGCAAATACTCAATGGATTCAGCATCAATATCTACCAGGAAAAGCTCGATGCCATCCTGTGTTTTCAGGAAATCAGTTAAAGCTCCCATTCCCGGCCCCACCTCGAGTACACGGCGACAATCACGGTGAAAAGTTACTTGTTTTGCTATTTTTTCACAGGTTTCAAGGTCCTTCAAAAAATGTTGGCCAAGGTGTTTTTTTGGTTTAACGTTCATGGTGCTTTGAATTCTTCAATGACCGTTAAAAAGGTTCTGAATGCAGCAAATTTACCTCCATAACGAAGTGCATGATCCTCTTGTAACGCTGGAGCATATTTGGTATGATACTCTTCCAATTTATCTGATGTTGGCGCTAGATATAAGCAAGAATATGCTGATCCTCCGTCTTCCTCTCCTTGGATTTTTGACATACGACATTCCAGAAAACAACCTGTTTCCATGACCTGAGGAATATGTGTTTTACGCATCCAAGCAAGCCAATCCGCTTCCATTTCTCGATCAATGCTTACTGTAACATTATATAATACCATGGTGCAAAATTAAAAAACTTGAGAAGATACTTCTTGATTGACACACAATAAACATGAAATTCTTCGTTTTATTTAGGTAATTACAAAAAACCTTATATTTGAACCTATAAATTAATAGAAACTATGAAAAAACTTTTGATTCTCTCACTTTCAACATTCTTATTGAATGCTGCATCTTGGGCACAATCTTGTACGCCAGGAGCTAACTACGCTGATTCAACTTACGGTGTTTGGCCAGATACCACTCAAAACTTGCCCCCAGCACTAGTAAATGTTGCATATTCCGCGGATGTCAATTTTAAAGTTCCAGCAACTGTTACCGCTGATCTAGATGCAACCGGACAATTTGTTGGTTCTCCAATCCAAGGATTTACCGTAACAGGTCTAACTGGTTTGCCAGCTGGCTTTAACTACGGATGTAACATTAGTAGTTGTACCTATGCAGGTGGCGCGAATGGATGTGCAAACATGTATGGAACAACCGCAACAGCAGGAACCTATCCTATTACGATTGAAGTAGATGCAACTGTATTGATTACTCTTTTCCCTGGTTTACCTCCAACACCGGTAACTCAATCCGTTTCTTTCCCTGGTTACAAAATCATTGTAGGAACTGCTGGAGTTATTGAAGGAATCATTTCTCCAATCTCTGTAAGCCCAAATCCAGCGAATGCGAGCATTACGGTTAACGGAATTACAGCAGGTATGAAGGTTTCAGAAATCATTTTAACGAATGTTGAAGGAAAAACAATTGAAACAAGAAACATCGATGCTTCTAGCAATTTAACTTTCGATACCTCTGGATTAAATTCAGGAATCTACTTTATTCACGTGGCACATGCTAACGGAGTAGAAATCGTTAAATTCTTGAAAAACTAAGAATAACCTTTCTAAATGAAAAGGGGAACTTCGAAAGAAGTTCCCCTTTTTTATTTGTAGAAATGCATTTCTGTAATGTACTTATATACCGGCTCTGTAAGTAAATAACGAACGTCTTTTCCTTCTTTAATAGATTGTCGTATAAAACTTGCGGATACCTTCATAATTGGCGCATCATCACAAAAAATAACATTTGATGCGTTTCGATATGGATGATCAATCGTTCCTTTTTGAGCCATTACTTCCGCCTCTTCTGAACTAGTTAATACTCGCGGATAAACGTAAATCGTATGATTTGCCTGAATAACCTCATGATTATACCATTTGTGAAAAGTTCTTAAATTATCCTCCCCCATTATCAAAGAGAAATGATGCTCTGGGTATTTCTCGTTCAGATGCGTCAATGTTGAAATCGTATAATTGGGTTTGGATAAATGAAACTCAATATCTGATGCGCGTAACTTACTATTGTCCTCAATTGCCTCGCGGACGATGCTTAAGCGATGGGAATCCTTAAGCAAGGTAGATTTGTCCTTCAATGGATTTTGTGGTGTCACAACCATCCATACTTGATCCACATCTGTATGTTCAACCATGTAATTCGCAATGATTAAATGTCCGACATGTATGGGATTAAATGTCCCGAAGTATAGTCCTATAT
>JBILRU010000090.1:0-8909 GCA_044372485.1 Crocinitomicaceae bacterium | reverse complement strand
TCACTGTTCCACCTGTAAGCGGGTTGATATCTTGCCAAGGAGCCATTATTGTATTCATCGGAGCACCTCCTAAGTTATTTGGGATTGAAGTAGTTACCCATGTTGAAGTTTGGTTGGAACTAAATCCTATCCAATTATTAGATGCAATAATAAACTGAGAATATGATTGATTAAAAAAGCAGAAATTAAATCCAATATTTAATAATGCAGTTTGATTATCGTCTGACAATGAAACACTAGTTCCGGATGTAAATGGATCAGGATTATATGGAATGTTGGTTATTGCGTAAGGGTTTGTTCCTGATCCGCTTCCCCCCCCCACATTGCCGCAATCATTAATTGTCACAGTTTGACCAGAACAAATGGTTGCATCTTGACCAAGGCACAGAACAACATTACTTTGGCCATTTACATTGATTTCAGACAATAAAATGACCGAAATTGTCAATAAAAGCTGATAGAAATTGGTTTTTTTTGATGTCGATGTTAACATGTTCATAGGTTCTTCTATTAAGTTCTCAAGTGTAAACGATAAAAATCGCACTAGGTTGCTTGTAGAATCAAAAATAGAAAAAAAGATCGTAAAGCAAATTCCTACACTTCAATTATTGCCTGAAAATAAGTAAAATCAATTATATTTTACTAAATCAAGATTTAAAGTGTCAAATGGACACTAATAATTTGTTGAAAATAGTTGACTTTCCGTTCGAAAATGTTACTACTTTTGCCCAAGTTCAATTATTAAAAAACGATAAATTATGTCAAATAAGTATCATGCAGAAATTGAAGCGTTCATGGATCGCGTTCGTGCTAAAAACGGACATGAGCCAGAATTCCTTCAAGCGGTTCAAGAAGTAGCGGAAGCAGTTATTCCAATTGTCGAAGCAACGCCAAAGTATAAAGCGTCTAAAATTTTAGATCGCATTGTAGAGCCGGAAAGAACCATTATTTTTCGAGTTCCTTGGATTGACGATAAAGGTGAAGTTCAAGTGAATAGAGGTTACCGTGTTGAGTTTAACTCTGCCATTGGTCCATATAAAGGTGGATTACGTTTCCATCCATCTGTAAATTTATCAATCCTTAAGTTTTTAGGATTTGAGCAAATTTTTAAAAATTCCTTAACGACACTACCTATGGGTGGTGGTAAAGGTGGATCTGATTTTGATCCGAAAGGAAAATCAGACAACGAAGTAATGAAATTCTGTCAATCATTCATGACGGAATTATCTCGTCACATTGGCGCTGACACAGATGTTCCTGCTGGCGATATCGGTGTAGGTGGACGTGAGATCGGATACATGTTCGGACAATATAAAAGAATTCGCAACGAGTTTACGGGCGTTTTAACTGGTAAAGCACGCAACTGGGGTGGATCATTGATTCGTCCAGAAGCAACAGGTTACGGAACAGTTTATTTCGCAAAAGAAATGTTGGCGACGAAGGGTGATTCTTTCAACGGTAAAATTGTGGCAGTTTCTGGTTCTGGAAACGTAGCCCAATACGCTTGTGAGAAAGCAACACAATTGGGAGCGAAAGTGGTTACTTTGTCGGATTCAGAAGGCTACATCTACGATGCAGACGGAATCGATGCGGATAAATTAGCATTCGTGATGGAATTGAAAAATGTGAAACGTGGACGTATCTCTGAATATGTTAACGTTTATTCATCTGCAAAATTCATCGCTGGTAAACGTCCATGGGAGGTGAAAGCGGACATCGCTCTTCCTTGCGCTACGCAAAATGAATTGAACGGTGACGAAGCGAAAGTGCTTATTTCCAACGGTGTGATTTGTGTCGCTGAAGGAGCAAACATGCCTTCGACACCAGAAGCAATCACAGCATTCCAAAACGCGAAAGTATTGTTCTCTCCTGGAAAAGCATCTAACGCTGGTGGAGTAGCAACATCCGGATTGGAGATGTCACAAAATTCATTACGTCTTTCTTGGCCAGCTGAAGAAGTGGACCAACGTTTACACGGAATCATGGTTTCGATCCACGAAGCATGTGTGAAATACGGTAAAGACGAAGCTGGATACGTAGATTACGTAAAAGGAGCAAACATTGCTGGATTTGTGAAAGTTGCAGATTCAATGATTGATCAAGGTTTGGTATAAAATCCCATTCATAAAAATGAAAATCCCGTCTTTGGCGGGATTTTTTTTGCGTTTATTTTCTGAATTTTCAGCACCTTTGTATGTGATTAATCGACTGAAAATTTGCTGTTTTATTCTTTGTCATTACTGGTTTTGTCTAGCGCAAAATCAAGTTGCGCCTAATGTTTGGCGAATCGGACTCGCGCAGGAATTTCAGAAATTCACTCCTTTTACACGAGTGCGCCTTCAATGGGAACGAGATAAAAACTTTTACGCAGTGAATCTAGGGCTTTCCGTGCAAAAAGCATCCCAACAAATCTTTGCGCCATCCTTGACAATTGATTACGCCCGTCTTTGGAAAATTCAAGGAATTTCTCTTGGTCCAGTCGTGGATTTTTCCATGGATTCGCATGTGTTTGGCACGCGTTTCTTGTATCTTCATTCTTCGCTCGGTTATCGACTGACTGTAGGTGAACAATGGCAATTTTTTCAGGAAGCAACAATTGGTCCAACGATGGAATCATTTACCTACTTAGGTCAAAAGAATCAACAATTCACGTGGAATTATCATATTAAACTAGGGCTGCAGTATGCGCTACGTTAAGTTTACGTTCTTGTTAGGTGTCCTTTTTGCTTGCACGAAAAGCGAAGAAGTCAAGAACATTCTTGTTTTTGGACATGCTGGAATGGGATTGAGTATGGATAATTCCATTTATCACGACAATTCTGAAGAAGCGGTTTCCCTTGCCTTGAATTTGCCAACGTCCAATGGGGTGGAGGTGGATGTGCGTCTAGGAGCAGATGGAACCCTGTGGCTTTATCACGACGAATGGTTGGAAGCGGAAACCAATGGAAAAGGCTGCGTTTCAGACTTGAGTGACCAGGATTTATCCAACATCAACTATCAAACGTTTAAGAAAGAAAAGTTGGTAAAATTAGTCGATGTCTTGAGTTTGCTGCATGAGGATCAGCAGTTGTTTGTTGATTTGAAACATGTGAATTCATGTCTCAATGAACGGGTGGACTTCGAACGCTTGAAAGAAGCTTTTGAGGAACAGTTACAGGGACATGAGAACCAGGTGAAAATCATCTGTTCTTATGAATATTGGCTAAACGAACTAGCGGCTGAATACGAAGTGTTGTTCTCAACGGATGATGTCCAGGAAGGAAAGAAAATAATTCAGAAACATCCAAGCATCGTTGGACTAGTCATTCGGAATACGGTGATGGATGCACAAGATGTCACATGGATTAAGCAGCAAAATCAAAAGGTATATTTGTACGATATCCGCTCGTTGAAGGGAATCCGACAAGCGTATGTCAAGAATCCAACAGGAATCCTCGCAGATGATTTCAGAAAGGCATTAGAAGAAAGAGGTTACGCTTTGTAGAAAGGTAATTTTACTACTTGCGCTTTGACACCTTTTTCACGGATTTCAATGAATATTTCACTCTCCAATTTACTGTTCTCAATTGTTACGTAACCAAGTCCAATTCCTAATTTCATGCTTGGGGACATCGTTCCGGAGGTTACTTTTCCGATAACTGTTCCAGCTGCATCCAAGATAGGATAATCGTGACGAGGAATTCCACGGTCAATCATTTCGAAAGCGACTAATTTACGCGTAACACCTGCTTCTTTTTGTTTCGCAAGGAATTCAGAATCTGTGAAATCCTTCGTGAATTTCGTTATCCATCCCAGTCCTGCTTCCAATGGTGAAGTCGTGTCATCAATGTCGTTTCCATATAAACAGAATCCCATTTCTAATCGAAGTGTATCGCGTGCTGCAATTCCAATTGGTTTGATCCCAAAGTCAGCTCCAGCGGCAAAAACAGCATCCCATAATTTGTTGGCGTCTTCATTTTTCACATAGACTTCGAATCCACCTGAACCGGTGTAACCTGTTGCAGAAATCATCATGTTCTCAATTCCAGCAAATGTCCCGTGTTGAAACGTGTAATACGTCATGTTCGATAAATCGATTTCCGTCAAAGACTGCATCGCTTCCGCGGCTTTTGGACCTTGGATTGCAAGCAAACTGTATTGATCAGAAAGATTTTCCATCTCCACACCTAAGTCGTTCAATGAAGAAATCCAATTCCAGTCTTTTTCAATGTTAGATGCATTTACAACGATGAAATATTCTTCTGCATTTACACGGTAAATGATTAAGTCGTCTACGATTCCACCTGTACCATTCGGCATGCAAGAATACTGTGCTTTGCCATCAAACAATATCGAAGCATCGTTTGAAGCAAATTTTTGTATTAATGCCAAAGCATTTGGTCCACGAAGCACAAATTCACCCATGTGAGAAACATCAAAAACACCTACTGCGTTGCGCACTGTCTCATGTTCCGCATTGACTCCTTCGTATTGCACGGGCATGTTGTAGCCAGCGAATGGAACCATTTTCGCTCCAAGATCAATGTGTTTTTGTGTGAGTGCAGTGTTTCTCATGTGTTGCTTTTTTTCAGTAGATAAATTTCGATTATTTTTTAATGCGCTCCACATAAATACCAGTGCGCGTGTCGATTTTGATCACCTCGCCATTATCGATAAACAAAGGAACTTTTACTTCTGCTCCTGTGGCAATTGTTGCTGGTTTCATCGAGTTTGTTGCGGTATCTCCTTTAACTCCAGGCTCTGTGTACGTAACTTCAGAAATGATGTACATCGGTAATTCAACAACGAGTGGCATCTCTTCTTCCGCGTGGAAAAGGATGTTAACGATCATTCCTTCTTGTAAGAATCCCGGTTTTTCAACCATTTTCAACGGAATATTTACTTGTTCGTATGTTTCATTGTTCATGAATACATAGGATTCAGCTTCTTGGTATAAGTATTGGTACTCACGGTTTTCAATACGCACTGGATCAATTTTGTGTCCAGCTGAAAAGGTATTGTCAATCACTCTTCCAGTCTCGATTTGACGCATTTTCGTACGCACAAACGCCGGACCTTTTCCAGGCTTAACGTGTTGGAATTCGATGATTTGATAAAGTTTTTCATTGTGACGTATGCACAATCCATTTCGGATGTCGGAAGTATTAGCCATAGTTCAATTCAAATTTGGAAGGCAAATATAGGATTTTGAGCCGAAAACACAATTGTTTCTATTGAAATTCCTTCGAAACACAGCATCGCTTTCCGAACTTTAGGATGATTTCCACTTAGTTCTTGAATTAAAGGCCTTTATCAACGGAAATTCGTTCATAAAAAAGCAACTTTCGTTGTGTTTTTAGTCCTTCTAAAAGTTATTTTTGTTATTGCGAAAATCTCAAAAACCCAAATGGCAGAAAATCAATATACAGAAGATAATATTCGTTCCCTCGATTGGAAGGAACACATTCGTCTTCGTCCCGGAATGTACATCGGGAAATTAGGTGACGGTGCAGCAGCTGATGACGGGATATACATCCTTGTAAAAGAAGTTGTCGATAACTGTATCGATGAGTTCGTCATGGGGAATGGTAAACGCGTCGATATCAAAATCAAGGATGGCAAAGTGTCTGTCCGTGATTATGGACGTGGAATTCCACTCGGAAAAGTAGTGGAAGTTGTTTCCAAAATGAATACCGGTGGTAAGTACGACTCCAAAGCGTTTAAGAAATCAGTTGGATTAAACGGGGTTGGGACAAAAGCAGTCAATGCACTTTCTTCCTATTTCATGGTTTATTCTGTACGCGAAGGGGAAAAGGTAGCCGCTGAATTCTCGAAAGGAGAACTTGTGAAAGAATTTCCAATGGAGAAAACGGATGAAGTAAACGGAACATATGTTGAATTCATTCCAGATGAAACCATTTTCAAAAAGTATGCTTTCAAGACAGCATATTTAGATAAAATGATGTGGAATTATTGCTATTTGAATCGTGGATTAGCCATGTATTACAATGGGGAGAAATTCCAGTCCAAAGATGGACTAAAAGACTTGTTGGAAAACAACATGGACGGTGATCCACTTTATCCAATTATTCACTTGGAGGACGAAGACATCGAGGTAGCATTTACGCATGGAAGAACATACGGAGAGGATTATTATTCCTTTGTCAACGGTCAACATACCACACAGGGTGGAACACATCAAAGTGCTTTCCGTGAATCCGTAGCGAAAGTGATTCGTGATTTTTATAACAAAAACTACGAAGCATCGGATATTCGTCAGTCCATTGTAGCAGCAATTGCAGTGAAAGTAATTGAGCCGGTATTCGAATCACAGACGAAAACGAAACTTGGATCTCAAGAAATCGAACCAGGTGGAAAATCGATGCGTGCGTTCATTAATGACTTCTTAAAAGACAAACTAGATAATTACCTGCACCGAAATCCGGATGTAGCCGAAACAATTGAAAAGAAAATCAAGCAGTCTGAACGCGAGCGCAAGGAATTGGCTGGAATCCGTAAAATTGCTCGTGACCGTTCGAAAAAAGCGAATTTGCACAACAAAAAATTGCGCGATTGCCGTACGCACTTGACGGACCTGAAAGATGAAAAACGCGAGGAGACGACACTCTTTATTACGGAGGGAGACTCCGCGAGTGGATCGATTACGAAATCCAGAGATGTGAGTACACAGGCGGTATTCTCTTTGCGGGGTAAGCCTTTGAATTGTTACGGTTTGACCAAGAAAGTTGTGTATGAGAATGAGGAATTTAACTTGATTCAAGCGGCTTTGGACATTGAAGACGACATGGACAATTTGCGCTATAATAAGATTGTGATTGCGACAGATGCCGATGTCGACGGAATGCACATTCGCATGTTGTTGTTGACGTTTTTCCTTCAGTTCTTTCCAGACTTGGTGAAGCGCAATCACGTATATGTGTTGCAAACACCGTTGTTCCGTGTGCGCAACAAAAAGAAAACGATTTACTGTTATTCCGATGAAGAACGCCGTAATGCCATCGAAGAAATTGGAAAAGGTGCGGAGATCACGCGATTCAAAGGACTCGGAGAGATTTCTCCTGATGAGTTTATTCACTTTATCGGGGAAGACATTAGGCTAGAGCCAGTGCTCTTGACAAAAGACAATTCGATTGATTCAATTTTATCCTATTTTATGGGTAAAAACACACAAGAACGTCAAGAGTTTATCATTGATAATCTTCGCGTTGAGAAGGATGTGGTGGATCAAGGGAAATCAGAGATGAATACGAACGAAATAGAAATTGCTTCTTAATCATGGCAGAAGACGAAATAGAAGATGTAAATCAATCTTTGGGTGACGAACACAATCCCTTTGAAAACAAACAGGTGGATGAGAAAATCATTCCCGTTGGTGGATTGTACCAAAACTGGTTCTTGGATTATGCCAGTTACGTAATACTTGAAAGAGCCGTTCCAGCATTAAACGATGGACTAAAGCCTGTTCAACGACGCATTCTCCATTCCATGAGAGAATTAGAAGATGGACGCTACAACAAAGTCGCGAACATCATCGGAAACACCATGAAATATCACCCACACGGGGATGCTTCTATTGGAGATGCATTGGTGCAACTTGGACAAAAAGAATTATTGATTGACTGCCAAGGTAACTGGGGAAATACGTTAACCGGAGATGGAGCAGCAGCACCTCGTTACATAGAGGCACGTTTATCCAAGTTTGCCTTGCATGTTGCCTTTAATCCAAAAACAACGAATTGGTTGTTGAGTTACGACGGACGAAACAAAGAGCCGGAGCAACTTCCAATGAAATTCCCACTTTTGTTGGCACAAGGAGCAGAAGGAATTGCGGTAGGGATGGCGTGTAAGTTCTTGCCACATAACTTTATTGAATTAATTGAACAGTCGATTAATCATTTACGTGGAAAAAAAGTGGAGTTACTTCCCGACTTTCCGAATGGTGGAATGGCTGATTTTAGTGGATACAATGATGGATTACGCGGTGGACGTGTGCGCGTTCGTGCAAAAATCAAAAAGGTTGATAATAAAACGTTGACCATTCATGAGATTCCATTTGGAACCACGACGGGATCATTGATTGAGTCGGTGCTTAAAGCCAACGACAAAGGAAAAATTAAGATTAAGAAAATCGAAGACAATACGTCTTCAGAGGCGGAAATCATCGTGCATTTATTTCCGGGAGTTTCTCCAGATAAAACGATCGACGCATTATACGCATTTACGGATTGCGAAGTGTCGATGGCCCCAAATTCATCAATTATCGATGGAGATAAGCCACGTTTTTTAGGTGTAACGGAAATCCTGAAAATCAATACGGACAATACTGTTCGCTTGTTGAAACTCGAATTGGAAATTCGTTTGGATGAGTTGGAACGTCAATGGCATTTCTCTACCTTGGAGAAGTTGTTCATTAACAACGAGATGTACATTGACTTTAAGCACTACAGTGATCGCGAGGCCTTGTACGAATATTTATACAAACGTTTCGAGCCCTTCAAAAAACAGTTGATTCGTGCAATTGAGGATGAGGATTTACACAAATTGACGCAAATCCCGATGATTCGTATCACGCGATTCGACTCTACAAAAGCGGATGATGCCTTATTGAAAATCGAGGAAGAAATTCAAGTGGTGAAAGCGCATTTGAATAACTTGGTGGAATATGCGATTGATTATTACAAAGATTTGAAAAAACGTTTTGGTGCTGGAAAAGAGCGTAAAACGGAAATCAAAGTTTTTGACAACATCAGCGCGACGAAAGTAATCATCGCTAACCGCAAGTTATACGTAGATTATGAAGAAGGATTCATCGGTTACGGATTGAAGAAAAACGAACCAATTGGTGATTGCTCGGAAATTGATGACATCATTTGTTTCTTCGCCTCCGGTAAAATGATGGTAACTAAAGT